>NZ_JASJWR010000009.1:0-121302 GCF_035019065.1 Actimicrobium sp. CCI2.3
AACTTTAATAGCAGTATCAATCATAACCTCGCCTTAAGTTTCACTTTGCTTCGAAAAATATTAAAGAAAATGTTGATTTAGTCACTTTTTTAGCTAATTTAAATTTTTGACTTAAGTAGTTCTGTAATCAATGAAATCAATTTATTCAACGACTTCTTAATTCAGTTTTTACTAATCGAGATAATACACATCATAAATATAATTCGTTCAGGTTATTTTAACAATTACCGAATATTGAATGTGATAGTTACTTACGAGGAGCAGCGTCAAGAACCAAATGCAACACGTTAATGGACCGTAGCCAATAAGGCCTGTTTCATATTCTCGAGGTCTCGTATAGTCTTCGAGCGGACATAGATGGTCGAGCATTTGGTTCTATACCGTTATCAGTGGAATTTAACATGGCTTAATCGATCTATTTTTATCCGACATTGACGGTAAGGAATGCCGCCATGAACAGCGTCATCGAAACCTTATTCACCAGTGACCTTGGTTTGTACGCCTCGCGGGAGGTCACGCAGGTTGTCCTCGATAGCGTGAAGCAGCGCATCGATTTTGACGTTATGTGCCAAGCAAGGCCGCGGGATTGCGCGGTCTGCGGCGCTAGCGCGCAATGCGGTACACGTCCAAGGCATGACGGCCAACTGTGAACCCATGGCCGAGCCCGCGTTATTGCGCTGGTTTTTTTGGTCGCGACGCTGCCGCCTTGAGTCGTTCAAGCTACCGGCGAGCACGCTGACGACGCAACTGCGTGGGGTATTGCGGGCGGCATGCTCGATGAGCGCAGCAATGCGTATGTTGATGCGATGAACGGCTTGTTCTAGCGAGCCAAAACCACTGCGCGCGACTTTCGCGCCGTCACCAATTTTGTGGCCATCTTTTATTTCCGCATGGGTAAATTTGCGCTCTTGCCGGAGAGTTTATTTACGCCAGCGGTGTTACGTGGAACTGGCGTAACGCGGTATCTGGATGGGCGTCAAGCTCTATACAAAAAGGGCATGGAACCCTATTTACAATGTCCGCCACGTTTCCCTTCAGCGAGATCAAGCGGCGCATCTCTCCATTTTCGGTATCGAAGCTGATATGCGCGTTCATGCTGAGGCATCACTGATTCCTATGTTTTGTCTGATGCTAATCAGCGATTCGATTGTGCACTGGGCTTATCGTCTAAGTTGGTGTTTGTTTATCTTTTTGTCAACGATGATCTCGTAGGGCAGCATCAATCCTTTTTCGTTTAGCTTAGTGATGTTGACAATGCGCGGTTTGACTTCACTAGTCTCTAGCAAGCGCTGTGATGTCAACAATGGCGTCGAATCTGGTAACGCTTCGCATGTCAATTCACACCAATAAACGCACGCACGACTTGACCATCGTAGGTCTCCACTTCGACCCCGTCATCAGTCGTACCGAATCACTGTTTGATGCGGTAGACGCGCGCCATCCGCGACAGACTGAGCGTACGGCGATCGTTCGTATCAGTCGGGTAGTTTGGTGCAATAACCGCTTCCAGACCGACCCAGGTCATGACTTGTTCTATGTTTGCCAGAAACGACCCACGGCGCGTGACACGCTTCTTCTCGGCAAATTCGACATTCGACAAACTGATTTGCTTCGCGATCAGTACTATCTCGTTGAAATTTGACGTCAGTAGACCTTTGAGGTCAAAAATTAGGCGATTAAATTATTCCCTCCTTCATTTATTTATTTGTAACAATTTGAACGAATATACAATATAAAATGTTTTGGTAAGATATTATTGTTATTTGCGATAAATAAAAATACAATGCGTTTATATTCAAGCTCTTTTATGCATATTTTTATAATTACAAAAGTAGAATAAAATAAAGGTAAATCTTGAAATGAAGCAGCCTCAAATACTGTCATTAAATGCGATCCGGGGAGTTGCATCGTTATTGGTTGTTTTCTCACACCTTCAACTTTTTAAAATAGGCGCTTTTGGAAATGCGCAAGAAGGCCATTTTGGAGTAATGATCTTTTTTACTCTGGGAGGTTTTCTTATGGGGCATCTTTATCTTCACAAAAATTTCAATGTTTCAAGTGTGTTCAGTTATATCGTATCCAGATTCTCGAGAATCGCACCGCCATATCTAATTGTCATTATACTTTCGTTCGTCGTCTTTAATTATTTTGATCCCGCATTTCCGTATGCTATTGATCACAGTAATATTGCCAGGCATTTGCTGTTTGTTGGCAATGCAAGTGTGTTCTGGAGCATACCTCCAGAAGTACAGTTCTATATCTTGTTTATCGTGATTTGGTTTTCTGTTTATTCGGCGGTATATCGAAAGAAATATATAGCATTAGCTATTGTTGCTATCGTCAGTTGTTATCTTGTTTGGCAAAGAGCCAGCTTTCCCGGCACATTTGTGGGTTCAAAACTTCAGTATTTTATTATTGGAACATTTTTGGGCTGGTTACATTTAAAGGCTTCAGCGGTAACTCAATCAGTAAGACTGATGTTTTTTTTACAGCTAGCATTGCTAATCACATTTTTATTTTTTATGATGGGCTATGTAAGTATGGGCGAATCATATTGGCTCGACATGATTCCTGCACTTATATCGGGATTGACGATATTTGCGTTCACCAGTGATTCAACTCCGCTCGATAAAATATTGCATTGGCATTTTTTCCAGAAAATGGGCGATTGGAGTTTTTCAATTTACCTTTTACACATTCCGATATTATATATTTTCGCAAAAGTGAGTATTTATTTTGGAGGCTGGGCGATTTTATCAGCTATTTTGTTAGTGATTATGGGTTCGTCTTTGTTTAGTATCTATATTGAACATCCGATATGTGCCCGTGTAAAATTATTATTATTAACAAACAAATATTTCAATTAATATTTTTCTGTCGATTCCAAAAAGTTAGTCTTAATGATTATGACAAGGTACCTATGAAAGCAATGATCCTCGCCGCCGGAAAAGGCACTCGTGTTCAACCCCTGACTTACGAACTGCCCAAGCCGATGATTCCCATCCTTGGCAAGCCAGTCATGGAATATCTGATCGATCACTTGGTCAAGTTCGGCGTTACCGAAATCATGGTGAATGTCAGTTATCTGCACCAGAAGATCGAGAGTTATTTTGGTGAAGGCCAGCGCTTCGGGGCGCAGATTGGTTATTCGTTCGAGGGGTATATCAACGATGAACGGGTAGTCAGTCCTAAGCCGATTGGTTCGGCAGGCGGTATGAAAAAAATCCAGGATTTTGGCGGGTTTTTTGACGAAACGACGATTGTGATTTGCGGTGACGCGATCATTGATCTCGACATCAAGTCAGCCTTGTTCGAGCACCGTCGCAAGGGCGCACTGGCCAGCGTCATCACGAAAGAAGTGCCAAAAGAAAAGTCGTCTGAGTACGGCATGGTCGTGACAGACGAACAGGGACGCGTGCTGTCGTTTCAGGAGAAGCCGAAGCCGGAAGAAGCATTATCCAACTTCGCCAGTACCGGTATTTATATCCTTGAGCCGGAAGTGCTCAAGCTGATCCCGTCTGACCAGATGTTTGATATCGGTTCGGAGTTGTTCCCATTGCTGGTAGAAAAAGGCGTGCCTTTCTATGCCCAGAAGCGGTTCTTTAACTGGATTGATATCGGTAACGTGAAGGACTTCTGGGCTGTGTTGCAAAGTGTGCTCAGCGGTAGTGTGGCGCACATGACGATGCCGGGGACGCAAATTACTGACGGTCTTTGGGTTGGGTTAAATACCAGTATTGATTGGGAAGGCACAACGATTACGGGGCCCGTTTATATCGGATCGGGTACGCGGATCGAGGCGGGTTGTACGATTGTTGGACCGACCTGGATCGGCCATGGTAGTCATATTTGTTCCGGTGCGGAGGTGGTGCGAAGCGTACTGTTTGAATACACGCGCGTGACACCCAATACCGAGATGACCGAAATGGTGGTGTGCAAGGATTATTGTGTGGATCGGCAGGGCAAGATGATGCATGTGGCGGAGTGCAAGGTTAATAGCTGGCGGGATGCGCGGGATCGGCGGACCGAACGCCGTAGTAGCGATGACGAGGATCTGGTTGAAGGTGCCATTTAGTCGGGCAAGTGTTTTGTGAAGGTGTGTCGGGCCAGCAGGGTGGAGACTCGACTCCATCCTGCGAACAAGTCGCTGACGGCTGGTTGGTGTCCGCGATGTGTACGGGATAAGCTTTTCGTCTTAGGTCGTTATAGGTCTTTTACTGGCGAAGAAGGTGAGGTAGGACAGGTATACTTGAGTTCTGCTTCTGCCTTCATGTCTACTGCCTCGGGAAACGCGCTGTGCCTTTTTCTTTATATCTGTCCCTGATTTTTTCTCTCGTCGTTTTTGTTTCTGGCGGTGCGCATGCCGATACACCGACGGATGCGGCGCTACCGGCCGCGCTCCGCGCCGACCAACTCGGTGTTGTCATCAACGACGCCGATCCACTGAGCGTACAGGTCGGCGAGTACTACCGCGTCGTCCGTCAAATCCCTTCGCAAAACATGATTCACGTGCAGATACCCAATGCGCCGCATAACCTGTCACGGGTTGCCTTTGCCAAACTCAAGCAGGAAATCGATGCGCAATTAACCCCCGCAATGCAGGCGCTGCTGATGGTCTGGACTGCGCCGTACGGGGTGGAGTGCAACTCGATTACCTCGGCGATGACACTTGGCTTTGATGCGCAGCAGTGTGTCAAAACTTGTGCGCCGGGCACGCCCAGTCCGTATTACAACACGCTCACGCGCCAGCCTTTTTCCGACTTCGGGATTCGGCCGTCAATGCTGTTGCCGACCGAGTCATTCGAGCAGGCCAAGGCATTGATCGACCGCGGTGTGCAGAGTGCTTTTCGGGTGTATCCGTCAACGGCGTATTACCTGATAACTGCCGACAGCGCACGCAACAGTCGTGCGGCGTATTTCCCGCGTAGTGGGGCGATTTCGCAGAAAAAGCTGGTAATCAAGACGCTGCGACAAGACAGCCTGATTAATGCCACTAATGTGATGATTTATCAAACCGGCGCGGTATCGGTGCCGCATCTGGAGACGCTGCATTTTCAGGCAGGCGCACTGGCCGACCATCTGACTTCAGTTGGCGGTGATTTGCTGGGCAAGGGCCAGATGAGCAGTTTGCGCTGGCTGGATGCCGGTGCGACTGCCAGTTATGGCAGCGTGTCAGAGCCTTGCAATTACTGGCAGAAGTTTCCGAATTCGAGTGTGCTGCTCAAGCATTATCTGGCTGGCGAAACAGCCATCGAAGCCTATTGGAAAAGCGTGGCGTGGCCGGCGCAGGGGGTGTTTATAGGGGAACCGTTGGCGGCACCGTATCGTTAGTGTGATGCACGGCGTTGGTGGTGTGGGCTCTAGGGTATTGTGAGCGCGTCGGTAAAATCAGTGTGGCAAGCGCAGGGGGTGTTTATTGGGAAGCCGTTGGCGGCGGAACAAGCTGGACAGCCAACCGCAGACCCATCACCCTCAAAATTGCCGAGAAATTACTCAGAACAGGATTGCCATCGGGCGATAAGGTGCGGTAAAGCTGAGTCGCACTAAGGTGGGCCGTGTCAGCGACGGCCTGCACGCCACCAAAGGCTTTTGCCATTTGACGTAAGGTGATCAACAGCTCACTCTGGTCGCCGTCCTCGAGAATGCTGTTGAGCAATTGAACTGCATACTCAGGATCGTCCCGGAACATCTCCGCCATCGCTTCGTCATGCGCTCTGTCTTTCATCGCTTCACCTTTGCCAGTCTTGCTAAGATTCAGGGGCTCCGGACAACAATCAAGCAGCTGTCATGCAGGCACATGACAGTCATTGGGATGGATGTTTGATGATGGGTTATTGCAAGCTGTTGATATTTGTCAGTCAAATGATCCGAGTTGCGGTCGTCCTCATCGGAAGAATCGACAATTCTTGCTCAAGACGGCGTTGCTGCTCACGATAAATGGTCGTAGAAGATTGAGTGGGGACGTCGGCTCAACATCAGGTAGAATTATTCTAGTTAAGTATTTTTTGACAGGCTATCAAGAATAAATATGCTCGATTTCTCATTGGCTCTTCCTAGCGAAATTTGTCTCGAACTCGGTGTTCGTGCCCGCACTCGTCGGCTTTCGATCAATGTGAGCGTTGATGAAATGGCGCAACGAATTGGTCTTTCCAGCAAGACGCTGGGTAACTTTGAACGTACCGGGCGCTGCACCCTGGAGACGTTTGTCCGGATACTCGAATCGCTCAACGCAACGTCGGATCTGCAAGCTGTGCTGGTAACCCAAAGCCGCACGATAGAGGATATGCGGGCGAAGGCGGCGGTTGTAGGGCGCCAGCGGGCATATCGGTTAGCTAGCCGTACCAAATGAAAGAGCTGACTGTCATGTACCGGGCGTTTGGCGCATCGGTTGTTCTGGGCCGGCTGGCGGATGCCGGGGGCGATGTGTTGTTTCAATATTCTCCGGAAGCGATAGCACTCGGCCTTGACTTGTCGCCAATCCGCTTGCCCTTACGCGCAGCGGCTTATCCTGACCAGCAACAGCATTATGTGAATTTGCAACGGGTGCCTGGTTTGGTGTCCGATTCGCTGCCGGATAGCTGGGGTTTTGGCTTGATGAATCGGCGCATGAAAGCGTGCGGGATTGATCTGTCAACCGTTTCGACGCTGGATCGACTTGCTTACCTTGGCGATAACACCATGGGGGCACTGACCTATGAGCCCTGCACTGACCAGGCGATCGATGCCACCGACCTGAGCTTGCTCGCACTAGCGAACGAAGTGCAAGCATTGTTGGTCGACGACAGTCATGCCGTTTTGGCAGAGATAGCCCACGCGGGAGGGTCGCCCGGAGGAGCGCGACCAAAGGCAATGGTCTATTTTGACCCTGACACTGGCCAGATGAGTACGCAAGTATCCAGCGTTACCCATGCTGAGCCATGGCTGATCAAGTTTCCGGCATCAGACGATGCGCCCGATGCGTGTGCGCTCGAGGCGTTGTATGCGCAGATCGCGAACTTGTGCGATTTGGGAATGACGGCAACACGTTTTTTTGCCATTGGAATAGGAATGACTGCATTCGGTACCAGGCGATTTGATCGCGAGGGTGAGCAACGTGTTCATGTCCATTCGCTGGCTGGATTGCTCCATACGAATTTTCAGATTCCATCGGTGAGTTATGAGGATTTTTTCAGGGCAACGCGGCGCCTCACGCGTGACCACCGCGAGCTGAAAAAAGCGGTACAACGCTGCGTGTTCAATGTGTTGATGAACAATCGCGACGATCATGCCAAGAACATCGCTTTCTTGCTCGATCGGGACCGTCAATGGTGTTTGGCACCACCCTTTGATCTGACTTTTTGCCCGGGGTATCGGGGCGAGCATTTCATGGATATTGCGGGTGAGGGAAAAGCGCCCGCCCGGTCACACATCATTGCTGCGGCGCAAGCTGCCGGATTAGCAGCCAAAGACACAGAGGCGATCATTGATGCAGTGCTTGAGCGAGTCACCGATAAGGTATTCCGGACGCTGGCAAAAGGATTGCCAATCCGCGCCAGGACGGTGAACACCGTGGCCAGGATGATTGAGATGAATCGCAGGCGACTGGTGAAAGGGTAGCCAGTCGCCCTGTTCAATTAATCGGAAAGTTGTCCGCTTGCTCCGCTTCAAGCCCGCCCGTAATTATCCTGAAACCGCACGATATCGTCTTCGCCCAGGTACCCACCACTCTGCACTTCAATCATCACCAGATTCAATCTGCCCGGATTTTCCAGGCGGTGGCGGTGTCCGGCCGGGATGTAGGTCGATTCATTGGTGTTGACCAGAAACTCTTTGTCGCCGTTGACTACCTTGGCCATGCCATTGACGACGATCCAGTGCTCGCTGCGGTGGTAGTGCATCTGCAGGCTGAGGCTGGCACCGGGCTTGACTTCGATGCGTTTGATCTTGAAACCGTTGCCTTCTTCCAGCACGGTGTACGTGCCCCACGGCCTATGCGCAGTGCGGTGCATCTTGTGCGCCTCGTGGCCCTTGGCTTTTAGTCCGGCGTAAATGTGCTTGACGTCTTGCGCGCAGGATTTGTCGGCGATGAGGACCGCGTCGGGTGTGTCGATGATGATCAGGTTGTCGATGCCGACGGTGCCGATCAGACGGTCGTTGGTCTGGATCGTGCAGTTGCTGGTGTTATGCAGCATCACGTCGCCCTGGGTGCGGTTGCCATCGGCATCAGCCGCCGACAAATCGCCCAGCGCCGTCCAGGAACCGATATCGCTCCAGCCGATGCTGCACGGAATGACCGCGACCTGGGTGGATTTCTCCATGACTGCGTAGTCAATCGACAGGTCGGGAATGCTGCGAAAGGATTCCGCGTCGAGGTCCAGTTGGGTGAAGTTTTTGCCTTCTGCCAGACGGGACTGTTCGGTACAGGCTTTGGTCGCGGCGAGGATGTCCGGGCAATGTTTGGCCATTTCGGCGAGCATCGTACCGGCCGCAAAACAGAAGATGCCGGAGTTCCATAGAAAGCGGCCGGAGGCCAGGTATTCCTGGGCCTTGTCGAGCGATGGCTTTTCGACGAAACGCACGACGGTGTTGCCATCGGCTTCGATGTAGCCGTAGCCGGTTTCCGGGGATTCAGGCTCGATGCCGAACGTCACCAGTTTGCCAGCAGCGGCAAGCTTGGCGGCGGCGACTACGGCCTGTTCAAAGGCTGGCTGGTCGGCGATCAGATGATCTGCGGCGAGCACCAGCATGATGGCGCTGGCACCGTATTTTTTTTCTACTTGCAACGCGGCGGCGGCGATCGCGGCGGCGGTGTTGCGGCCGAACGGTTCGAGGATGAACGATGTCGCGAGTTTGGCGGCATTGACTTCGCCGAACTCGTCTTCCGTCTTGAACAATAACTCGCGATTGGTGACGGTCAGGACCTCGGTAACGTCTGGCAGTTGGGCGCCGCGCAAGAACGCTTTTTGCAACAGGCTCTGGCCATCGGCGAGTCGAATAAATGGCTTCGGGTGCATCTCGCGGGAGACAGGCCATAGGCGTGAACCTGCGCCGCCGCAGAGGATGGTTGGGATCAGTTGCATGGGTGGTTCCTTAAAAATATTGGGTTTTAATTAGACGTTAGCCAGGCGGCAGTGCAGTAAATGGTCGCGTGCTCGATGTGAAAATGTTGGCGAAAGTGTACCACTACACCTGTTTGGCTTAGGCGGGTGTCAGGTCACATAAGACCTAAAAATTCTCAAAAGAGAGTGAGTTCTTCAGGTGAGAGTGTGTTGATGTCCAGCGCGCCGCGCTCATCGTCACCTGTATGGACTAGTAAAACAGGCCGGGAAAAAATTTAATTTTGGAAAATGTGTCGTAAAAAAGGAGGTTAATAAAAAAAACTGTAACAGTTGCCGCAAGGAAAGTTAAGGCGGGTAATATTGCTTCGTGGAAACCAAATTGCGAAGCTAAAAATGTGCGACTCGAATCTCAACATCTCCCAGACCCCAACACTTCTTCCAGCAAGCCGTCTTGCATTGATCTGCTTGCTGGGCTTGTCATTCTTTGCTTCCGCAGCGGCCACGTCGGCCTCGTTGCCGGTCAAATTCAAGGGGGTCAATATTTCTGGTGGAGAATATAACGGCTCCAAGCCCAACGGGCGACTTAATTACGAATATACATACCCTGCTAACGCCGAAATCGACTACTACGCAGGCAAAGGCATGAACGTCATCCGCGTGCCATTTTCCGGCGCGCGGATCCAGCCGATCAACAACGCGGCCTTGAGCGTCAGCGAGATTGCGAATTTGCAGAAAGTCATTACCTATAGCGCCAGCAAGGGTGTGAATGTGATTCTCGATCCTCATGATTACGGTAGTAAATACGATTCTGTCAGTGGCACGATGAAGTTGATTGGCGTACCTGGGGGGGTGTCTTCGGCGGACTTTGCCGATTTTTGGAAGCGACTGGCGATCGCATTCAAGTCACAGCCCAATGTGATTTTTGCGTTAATGAACGAACCGAATCAGCAGACTCCAGTGCAGTGGAAGGCGGTTGCCAGCGATGCAGTCGCGGCAATCCGTTCAACGGGTGCGACACAGAAGATATTGATTCCGGGAACGTCGTGGACTGGCGCGCATAGTTGGGTTTCCAGCGGTAATGCAGCGGCTTGGACGGGATTCACCGAGCCGGCGAATAACTTCGCCTTTGAAGTGCATCAATACCTCGACAGCAACAACTCGGGTACCAGTGATGTATGCGTTCTCGGCAAGGGTAAGGACGTACTCAACAGCGCGACGCTGTGGGCCCGCACCAACCATTACGAGCTGTTTCTGGCCGAAGCCGGCTGGTCAAAAAATGCAACATGCTTGAACGAAGGTGCCGCCATGATGAATTACACCTCGGCCAACGCCGACGTATGGGCCGGTTGGACCTATTGGTCCGGTGGTAGTTGGTGGCCGCAGACGTATATGTATTTGCTTACCCCAGCAAGCCTCACCAGTCCCGTAGACAAACCTCAAATGGGCGCACTGCTGAACAACCTTTAAAAATGGGGTCAGAGTCGAATTGTTTTGATGTGAATAATTAGGGTCAGAGTGAAATATTCCCAAGCGGCACGGATTAAATTCACCCTGACCCTAATTTCCACCGTTCACACTTCAAGCGTCCTCGTATTTGAAAAATTAGGGTCAGAGTAAATTATTTCTAAGTGAGAATTAGGGTTACAGTAAATTATTTCTAAGTGGATTGATTAAATTTGACTCTGACCCTATTTGATTTTGGATAAATTGACTCTGACCCTAATTGACTTTGGATGCATGACGTTGACGGAAGCAGCCGTTGCTCTTCGCTACGACCTGTTTTTATCAAGTTGAAGGCCAGGACGCGGTCCCCGGATCGAATCGGATCATGCATCATTCATACCGCCGCGCATCCTCAATCACCTTCCCATCATTGGCTAGCGTCCCTGGTGCCACTAGCAAAACTTCCCCACGTAACTTCGTCACCTCCCTGATCGCTTCAGTAATCGCCGCCGACAAGGTCGCGTCCTGTGCAATTACTTCGCAATGCAGCGTCATTACGTCATTCGCCATTTCGCCCGACACCACCAGCCGTGCTTTGCTCACCGCCGGAAAGCGCCGAACTATCTCGGCAACCTGGGACGGGTGGACGAACATGGCGCGGATCTTGGTAGTCTGGTCGGCGCGACCCATCCAGCCTTTGATGCGCAGGTTGGTGCGACCACACGGCGAGGTGCCCGCGAGGACTGCCGACAGGTCGCCGGTGGCGAACCGGATCAGCGGGTAATCGGGGTTGAACGAGGTGACGACAACTTCGCCGACTTCACCGGGCGCGACCGGGTCGCCGGTGCCGGGACGGACGATTTCGAGCAGGATGTCTTCGTCGACAATCATGCCGGGATTGACCTTGCCGTCGGTCTCGGTTTCATAGGCGATGTTGCCGATATCGGCCGAGGCGTACATCTGCAGCACGTGGGGCACGCCGTTGTCCTGCAGCCAGCTGCGCAGCGATGGCGGCAGGGCTTCCGCGCTGACTAGTGCGCGTTGCGTGGCGCTGATGTCAGCTCCCATGTCGCGGGCTTTTTCGATGATGAGTTTGAGGAAGGATGGTGTGCCGACATAGGCCGCCGGCTTCAGTTCGGCCATTGCCTGAACTTGCATTTCGGTCTGGCCGCTGCCGGCCGGGATGACGACGCAACCAAGCTTGGCTGCGGCTCCCTCGACCATGAAGGCGGCTGGCGTGAAATGGTACGAGAAGCAGTTTTGCAGCAGATCGCCGCTGCGCAAACCGAGCGCATGCAGCCCGCGCGCAAAGCGCCACCAGTCTTCGCTGCGTCCTTCCGGATCAAAGATCGGACCGGGCGACATGAAAATACGGCGCAAGCCATGCGGCGCGGTCGAGGTCAGCCCGCCAAATGGCGGCGTGTCGCATTGCAGGCCGTGCAGGTCGGATTTGCGGGTGACGGGCAAGGCGGCTAACGCTGCGCGCGACGTGATCCCGGATGCGTCTACCCCGCCGAGGAGGCGCGCCCAGCCAGTGGCCGTTTGCGCGCGGGCGATCAGCTGCGGCAGACGCGTCAGCAGGTCCGCATCGCGTTCGGCGGAGGTGCGGGTTTCGAGGTGGTCGAGGGCATCGGACATGGCGGTGGTTCCGGTAATAGTCAGTAAAAAAATATTGGGGTCAGAGTCGAATATTGCTTTGTGGAGACTATTAAATCGACTCTGACCCTATTATTGATGGAGAGTTAATTGGGGTCAGAGTCGAATATTTCTCCTTGGATCTAATTAAATTGACTCTGACCCTAATTGCTACGCTGACAAATTAAATGGGGTCAGAGTTGAATATTGCTTTTGGGTTTTGAATAAATTGACTCTGACCCTAATTACCAACTGATTAAATTCACTCTGACCCCGATTGTTTCGTGTGCTGTCATTGAGCAAGTCCCAGCGTGTCATGCTAGCCAGCGCTTGCGTCGTCGGTAAAATTTCATGTCCTTGAAGCTCTTTCGCCCCGCGCCCGAGACGCCCAGGTAGAACTCTTTGACGTCTTCGTTGCTGGCCAGGTCCGTGGCGGCGCCTTCCATGACGACGCGGCCGCTTTCGAGGATGTAGCCGAAGTCGGCGTAACGTAGTGCCACCGAGGTGTTTTGTTCAGCTAGCAGGAACGAGACGTTTTCGCGGGTGTTCAGGTCTTTGACGATGTCGAAGATTTCTTCGACGATCTGCGGCGCGAGTCCCATCGATGGCTCGTCCAGCAGGATCATCGAGGGCTTGGCCATCATCGCGCGGCCGATCGCGGTCATTTGCTGTTCGCCGCCGGAGGTGTAGCCGGCTTGCGATTTGCGCCGGATCTTCAGGCGCGGAAAATACGTGTAGATTTTTTCGAGTTCATGGCGGGTCTCGGCCGCGCTGATGTTGCGCGTGTAGGCACCGGTCAGCAGGTTGTCTTCGATCGACAGGTGGGCGAAACAGTGTCGCCCTTCCATGACCTGGATCACGCCACGCTTGACTAGTTCGTTCGGCGTGAGCTGGTCGACGCGTGCGTCGTTGTATTCGATGCTGCCTTTGGTGACGTCGCCCCGCTCTGCGGCGAGCAGGTTCGAGATGGCTTTCAGGGTGGTACTTTTGCCGGCACCATTGGCGCCGAGCAGGGCGACAATCTTGCCCTGCGGGACTTCCAGCGAGACGCCTTTCAAGACCAGGATCACATGGTCATAAATGACTTCAATATTGTTGATGCGCAGTCCTGCGGACATGGTTTCTCCAGGTTCAAGAATGGGTGGAATCCAGTCCGCATCACAGGGCAGGACCGGATTCCGGCACCAGTTATTTCATGCACGCCGGCGTGATGTTTTTCTCTTTGGCGTACTTGGCAGCGTTGGCCTTGAACAGCGGATGAATCAACGCCTTGTTGCCTTCGATCCAGTCCGAAATCAACACCCACTTGCTGCCATCCCATTGCTGGATCTTGACCTTGCCGGACCCTTCGTGGTTGTCGCAACTGGTCTTGATTTCAGGCAGCAGGCCGGTGGCACCGAGCGCGCCAAGACGGGCGTTGGTGATGTTCAGGTTTTCCAGGCCCCAGCGCATTTGCTCGCCGGAGATGACTTTGCCCTTGCCGTATTTTCCTTGCGCAGTCCGGATCGCTTCGACGGTCGCGATCGCGACCGAGACGCCGCGGTTGTACAGGATGGTACCGACCTTGGCCTGATCCTGCATGTTGCCTTTGCCTGTGGCGTAGACGACTTTTTCGATGTCGGCGATGACCGGCACGTTCTTGCCGGAGACGTTCCAGGTCGCGCTCATGTAGCCCTTGGCGGCTTCACCGGCAGGCACCGTGTCTTCTTCGGAACCGGCCCACCACGACCCGATCATTTTTTCACGCGAGTAGCCGACTTTCTGGGCGGCTTTCATCGCAGTCTGGTTCATCACGCCCCAGCCCCAGAAAATCACGTAGTCAGGATTTTCCTGGCGAATGCGCAGCCATTGCGCGCCCTGCTCGTTGCCCGGATGCGCGACCGGAATCTGCACCAGCGCAAACTTGCCGAGCAGGCTTTCGGCTTCGAGTGCGCCGATCGGTTCCTTGCCATACGCGGAGTCGTGATAGAGGAAGGCGATTTTCTTGCCGGCCAGCGAACCGCCGTTCTTGGTGGTGAGGAACTTGACGATGGCCGAGGCCTGCATCTGGTATGTCGTCACCAGCGGAAACGCGTACGGAAACACCGAGCCATCGACCGCATCAGTGCGGCCATAGCCGACCATCATCAGCGGCACTTTGTCCTCGGCGGTCTTGTCGATCAGCGCATAGGAAATGCCGGTCGCCATCACGTTGTAGGCGGTGCCCTTGGTGACCGGGTTCTTGTTCTTCAGGCGCTCGTAGCACTCGACACCTTTGGCGTTGTTGTACTCGGTTTCGCACTCTTCCCAGGACAGCTTGACGCCGTTGATGCCGCCTTCTTTCAGGTTCACGTAGTTCAGGTAATCGACATAGCCGCCGTAGAACGACTGGCCATTCGATCCGTACGGGCCGACGCGATAGCTCGGGATTGCAATGAACTGCTCATTGCTTTGCGCTACGGCCTGGGTCATCGGCGCGAGCAAGGTCGTGACGGTGGCTGCCGCGAACAGGATATTTTTTAGCTTGATCATGCTGTCTCCTTCATTTCGATGAGGTGCTTTTTTGGGTGCGACGGTACAACTGTGATGCGTAAAGATTCAATGCGGGAACGGCCACAGGCGCAACTTTTCCTTGGTGATTGCCCACATGCGTGCCAGTCCATGCGGCTCGACGATCAGGAAGAAAATGATCAGCGCGCCAAACATCATCATCTGGATATGCGAGACCGCCGAGCCGGACAACGGCAAGTGCAGCAAGGTCGCCAGCGGTGGCAGGAAGTTATCCAGAAAAATCGGGAACAGCAAAATGAAGGCCGAGCCGAGGAATGCACCGAGGATGCTGCCGACCCCGCCGATGATGATCATGAACAAAATGCGGAACGACAAGTCCAGCGAAAAGCCATCCGGCTCGACCGACCCGAGGTAGCAGAATGCGTACAGCGCACCGGCCACGCCGCAATAAAACGAGCTGACCGCAAACGCCACGAGCTTGGTCTTCATCAGCGGAATGCCGATCACTTCGGCGGCCACATCCATGTCGCGCACCGCCATCCATGCGCGGCCGGTACCGCTGCGCACCAGGTTCTTGGCGATCAGCGCCATGACGGTGACGATGGCAAGCACAAAGACGTATTTCTTCATCGGCGTGTTGATCGCATAGCCGAACAGGTCCAGCTTCTGCGCGCTAATGACGCCGGAGGAACTGTCATTGGAAAACCACGAAAACTTGGTCAGTACCCAGATCACGAAGAACTGCGCCGCCAGCGTCGCGACCGCCAGATAAAAGCCCTTGATGCGTAGCGATGGCAAGCCGAACAGCACGCCCACTGCCGCCGCACACAAGCCGGCGAGGATGAACGAGACAAGGATGGGAATACCTTCGATACGCAGCTGGAAGTTGTAAGCCGCGTACGCGCCGACGGCCATGAAGGCGGCCGAACCGAGCGACAACTGGCCGGCATACCCGGTCAGAATGTTGAGGCCCAGTGCGGCCAGTGCCAGTACCAGGAACGGAATCAGAATCGCGGAAAACCAGTACTCGGAACCGAGCACCGGGATACCGATAAAGGCAATTGCCAGCCCGATGGCCATGCCGATGCGGTCCTGGCGTAACGGGAAAATCTGGCTGTCGGCCACGTAACTGGTTTTGAACTGGCCGGCTTCACGATAGAACATGGATGTCTCCTGAATGTGTGGTGTTTAGACGCGGTCGATGTGCTTTTCGCCGAATAGACCCGAAGGCCGTACCAGCAAGAACAGCAACGCGAACACATACGGAAACCAGCCTTCGATGCCGCCGAAATTGCCACCGAAAGCATCCTGCATGACCGGCGGGATATAGAGCTCGGCGAGCTTCTCTGACGCACCGATAATCAACCCGCCGACAATCGCGCCGGGCACCGACGTGAAGCCGCCGAGGATCAGCACCGGCAAGGCTTTGAGCGCCGTCATCGTCAGCGCAAATTGCACGCCATTGCGCGAACCCCACAGCAAGCCGGCTGCCAGCGCAACGAAGCCGGCCACGCCCCAGACGATGGCCCAGATATGTTGCAGCGGTATGCCCAGTGACAGCGCGGCCTGATGGTCATCGGCGACAGCGCGCAAGGCCCGGCCGACTTTGGTCTTCTGGAAAAATAACGCCAGCAAGGTCACCAGCACGATGACCATGCCGGAGGCGAACAAATCGAACTTCGAGATGCCGATGCCATAGCTATCCATAATCGATTGAATGGGTTCATCGACGATGCCGAGGTTGATGGGTCGTACTTCGCTACCGAACAGTAGCGGCCCAAGACCTTCGAGGAAAAATGTCAGACCGATGGTCGCCATGAACAGCGTGATCGGCGGCTGGTTGACCAGCTTGCGCAAGACGAAACGTTCGGTCGACAGACCGACGAGGATCATCACCGCGAACGCACCGACGATCGCTGCCCACATCGGCAGACCCTTGTCCATCAGCCCGACCACGGCCAGTGCCGCGAAATACACCATCGCGCCCTGGGCAAAATTGAACACGCCGGAAGCCTTGTAGATCAGCACGAAACCGAGTGCCACCAGCGAATACATCAGGCCGGTCAGCATGCCGCTGAGCAGGACTTCAAAAAAGAATTTCATGGGTTCCTCCTGGTGCGATGTGCTTAGTGTGATGTGCCGAGATAGGCTTTGATGACATCCGGATTGGCCATCACTTCAGCCGGCGTGCCGTCACCAATTTTCTTGCCGTAATCAAGCACCACGACGCGGTCCGAGATATCCATCACGACGCCCATGTCATGCTCGATCAGCACGATGGTGGTGCCGAACTGGTCGTTGACGTCGAGGACGAAGCGACACATGTCCTGTTTTTCTTCGACGTTCATGCCGGCCATCGGCTCGTCGAGCAACAGCAAGCTCGGCTCGGCCGCTAGCGCACGCGCCAGTTCGACACGCTTTTGCAAGCCATACGGCAGCCGTCCGACCGGGGTCTTGCGGATGTGCTGGATTTCGAGGAAATCGATGACTTCTTCGACCCGCTTGCGATGGACGATTTCTTCATTGCGCGCCGGTCCCCACCACAGCGCATGGGCAAACAGGCCTGACTTCATGCGCGTGTTGCGGCCGGTCATGATGTTGTCGAGTACCGTCATGCCCTTGAACAGCGCGATGTTCTGGAAGGTCCGGGCGATGCCCTGATGGGCCACGCGGGTCGGGTTCATCGCATGCCGCTTTTCACCATGAAAAGTGATGTCGCCCTGCTGCGGGTGATACACGCCGTTGATGACGTTGAGCATCGAGCTTTTGCCCGCGCCGTTGGGGCCGATGATGGCGCGGATTTCGTGTTCCCTGACGTCGAAGGAAATGTCGGTCAGCGCTTTCACGCCGCCAAACGCCAGCGAAATATGTTGCAGGCTCAGGATCACGTCGCCGGTTGGTCGTTGATTACTCATGAAGTTCCGATCAGGCTGCGCGCGGGAGAGCGGCGACAATTTTTGCGCTGCGAATTTGCAGGTCGGCGGCGACCATGCCCTTGCGGCCATCTTCGAACTTGACCTGGGTTTCGATGTATTGCGAGGTCTTGTCCGAGTACAGCGCATCAATGAGCACCGCATATTTTTCGGCGATGAAACCGCGCCGGACTTTGCGGGTGCGGGTCAGTTCGTCGTCATCCGGATCGAGTTCCTTGTGCAAGATCATGAAGCGATGTACTTGCGATCCGGCCAGCAGCGGGTCATGGACCAGATCCGCATTGACCTTGGCGATGCACTCGGCAATCAGGTCATTGACTGCCGGCAGCGCGGCCAGATCGGTGTAGCCGCTGTAGGCCAGGCCGCGTCGTTCGGCCCAGTTGCCCACTGCTGCCATGTCGATGTTAATGAAAGCATTGCATTGCGTGCGCTGGTCGCCAAAGGCAACGGCTTCCTTGATGTACGGGAAGAACTTCAGTTTGTTTTCGATGTACTTCGGCGCGAACATGGCGCCATCGGCCATCCTGCCGACATCCTTGGCGCGGTCGATGATTTTCAGATGGCCGTCGGCGTCGAAGAAGCCGGCGTCACCGGTCAGGAAGTAGCCGTCGGCATCGATCGCTTCGGCGGTCGCCTCGGGTCGTTTGAAGTAGCCGGTCATCAGGCCGCGTGAACGCACCATCACTTCGCCGCTGTCGCTGAGCTTGATCTCGACACCGTTCATCGGCTTGCCGACGGTGTCGAGCTTGACGTCGCCGGAGCGCTGCATGCAGACCGAGACGCAGGTTTCGGTCATGCCGTAGAGCTGCTTGAGATTGATGCCGAGCGAGCGATAGAAGTCGAACAGGTCCGGCCCGATGGCTTCGCCGCCGGTGTAGGCCACGCGCAATCGCGATAGCCCGAGCACGTTTTTGAGCGGACCGTAAATGAGCAGTTCGCCAAACGCATATTCGAGCCGGTCGAGCAGACCGACGCTGCCTTTGCCATCGAGGATGGGAATGCCGACGCGCCGGGCGACTGCCATGAAATGATGGAACAGCTTGCGCTTGATCCAGCTGGCGTCTTCGATGCGGATCATCACTTGCGTGAGGATGTTTTCATACACGCGCGGCGGGCCGAAATAATAGGTCGGGCCGATTTCACGCAGGTCGGTCATGACCGTCTCCGGTGACTCGGGACAGTTCAGGCACAAACCGACCAGATGCGCTTGCGCATACGAATACAGGAAGTCGCCGACCCAGGCCAGTGGCAGGTAACAGAGCACGTCGTCGGCTTCGGTCAGTTGATCGAATTCAATCAGGTTGGTGGCCGTGGCAATCATCGCCGCATGCGAATGGCAGACACCTTTCGGCTTGCCGGTCGTACCCGAGGTGTACAGGATGATGGCGGTGTCCTCGGGCTGACCGAGGTGGACTTCGCGCATGAAAAAATCGGGATGGGCGAGGTCGTACTTGCGACCGATTTCCTGCAGCCTGGCGTAGCTGTCAAGTTCATGCTGGGCGTAATGGCGCAGACCGCGTTCGTCATCAACGATGATGTGATGGAGACGGTCGGCCATCGCCGGTTGGGTCTGCTTGATCTCGAACAGCTTGTCGACCTGCTCCTGGTCTTCCACCACGGCGAAGTCGATTTCGGCGTCCTGCAGCACGTAGGCCATGTCGGCCGCCGGCGCATCCTGGTACAACGGCACCGGGACGCCACCAAGACATTGCACCGCCGACATCGCCCAGTACAGGCGCGGCCGGTTGTCGCCGATGATGGCCAGATTCATGCCGCGCTTGAAGCCGATCGCCGCCAGCCCGCAGGCTAGCGCACGGACCTCGGCGGCGACCTGCGACCAGCTCGTGGCTTGCCAGATGCCGAGGTCTTTTTCGCGGAAGGCTGCCTTGTGCGGCCGTTGCTGCGCGTGTTGCAAGAGCAGGTGCGGGAAGGTGTTTCCCGTCGCCTTGGTTGTTGTCTCCACCATGGTCCTCTTCTATTTGGAACTGCTGATCTGGCTTGATGTGACGTTGAGGCGCTGCTCTTTGGCAGCACTCTGCGGATAGTGTGGTCGTTGAAACTGACGCGACTCTTACTGTTTAACTGGCATGCAATCGAATTGCGCACGATCAAATCGTGCCAGCGCTATCGGGCCGTTTAAAATGGCGACGCCGGCTTTTTGTTTTCTCGATACTAGGACTTCACCTTGCCGCAGGTTGTCTTCTGCACGACAATCGGTCACCTATTCACCAACTTTCGTTGACGCACTGCACCATGATCCCAGCCCCGTCCAGCATCGCGCAATTCCTCGACCAGACCTTCTGGGCCCCGTCGCTGACGCAGGCACAGCGCGAACGCGTCGCCTGCGAAATGAGCGAACGCGTGGTGCCGGCCGGCGGGTATGCCTGCCGTAAGGCCGAGCCGGTCGATCACTGGATTGGTGTCATGTCGGGCTTGCTGAAAATGAGTAGCGTGTCGCCCGAAGGCAAGACCGTGACCTTCACCGGCATGGGACCGGGCGGCTGGTTTGGCGAGGGGTCGCTGCTGAAAACCGAAGTGCGTCGCTATGACGTGGTGGCATTACGTGAAAGCCGTCTGGCTACCATGCCGCGCGCGACGTTCACGTGGCTGCTCGATACCAGCATTTCGTTCAATCGGTTTTTGCTGCTGCAATTGAACGAGCGCCTGGGATTGTTCATTTCACTGGTTGAATACGACCGCATGCTCGATCCCGATACCCGCGTCGCACGCTGCCTGGCAGCGCTGTTCAATCCGTACCTGAATCCGCACAACGGTTTGCAATTACAAATTTCGCAGGAAGAGATCGGCTACCTCTGCGGTACCTCGCGCCAGCGTGCCAATCAGGCTCTGCAGGTGCTCGAAAAAGAGGGTTTGCTCAGCGTTGACTACGGCGGCATTACGATCCTGGACCTGCCCGGCTTGCGGATTTTTGGCAGTTGATACCGGGCCGCCGTTGCATGGTTGTCGGTAGCCAAGGTGGGTGTTTTCAACCAGGCCGGGCTGTGGCATATTGAGCGGTCCGGTCCTTCTCCGTCTCGCCCTAATCAACCTGGAATCCCTGCATGACATTTGCCGACGCCATCAAGACCTGCTTCTCGAAGTACGCTGACTTCAGCGGTCGCGCTTGCCGTGAAGAGTTCTGGTATTTTATCTTGTTCACATTGCTTGGCAGCCTTGTTCTGAGCATGATTGATAACACGGCCAGCGTCGTCTTTTCACTGGTCACGGTGATTCCGTCGACTGCTGCAGCCAGTCGTCGGCTGCACGATACCAATCGGAGCGGCTGGTTGCAGTTGTTGTGGCTGGTGCCGCTGATTGGCTGGATCATCGTGGTGATATTCATGGCGCAGGAAGCGAAAGAACCCAACCAGTTCGGCCCCTCACCGGACTCGTCATTGTCGTGACATTAAACGGAGCTCCTCATGATCGCGGAACCGAATGCTGTTGCTGAAATCGCCCTGCTGCGCCAGCAGCTCGCCGCCACGGAAGAAGAACTGCGGACCTTGCGTTCCAGTATCTCCTCGCTGATCCGGCACGATGCGCTGACCGGTGTGTTGAACCGGCGCACCCTGATCGAAGCCCTGAGGACGGAACTGCAGCGCTCGCACCGCACTGCCCAGCCATTCTGTCTGGCCATCGTCGACCTCGATCATTTCAAGCACATCAATGAACAATGCGGCACGGCCACTGGCGATCTGGTACTCAAGACACTGGCGGACACGGCGCAGAAATTATTGCGGGGCGTGGATCGTTTTGGCCGGCTCGGTGGCGAGGAGTTCGGCATCGTCATGCCGGCAACCTGGCTCGACAGCGGCGTCACGGCGATGACGCGCTTGCGCGCAGCCGTCGCCGCCTGCGACTGGCCCGGCATCACTGGCAGGACAGACGGAACGGTCGTCACGTTCTCGGCAGGCGTGACGATTAATGCCCCTGCATACACCGTTAGCAGCCTGATGCAACGCGCTGAAGCGGCGCTATTGCAAGCCAAACTCGATGGCCGCAATTGCACGGCTATTTTGGAAGAACCTTTACCTGATATGACGGACCCTGATGACTGATCCCTTGCATGGCATGACCCTCGAAGCAATGTTGAACGCGCTGGTGGAGCGCCACGGCTGGGAAGGTCTGGCACAACATATTGATGTGCGTTGCTTCAAGAGCGACCCGAGCATCAAGTCCAGCCTGACTTTTTTGCGCCGTACACCGTGGGCGCGGGCCGAGGTGGAGGCGCTTTTCGTGCGCCTGGCCACACGCTGACTGATACGGCAGCGTGCCCTCAGGCCGCTTGCCAGGGATCCGATTCCGGCTCCGGGAAAGTGGCGCTGATGAAGTCGATGAATGACCGCACTTTGGCGGATAGCTGGCGACGACTCGGATACACCATCGTTACCGCCACGGTGCCCAAATGATGTTGTGGCAGCAGCCTGACCAGTCGGCCCGAGCTGAGATCATCCCCGAGGGTGAAGGATGAGCGGATGACAATGCCCATTCCTGCCAGCGCACACTGGCGCAACAAGTTACCGTCGTTAGACACCAGCTTGGTGGTGATCGGCACATCGATGCGCCGCTTGTCGATGAAGAGGGGCCAGTGATGACGCAATTGTTCGTACGCAAAGTTGAGGCAAATGTGTTGCGAGATGTCTTCCGGCTTCAGTGGCATGCCGTGCTGTCGAATGTAGTCAGGTGACGCACACAGGATGATGTCCGAGAGACCGATCCGGCGTGCAATCATGCTGGCATCGAACTTTTGCAGCTCGATAAACAGGCCGATGTCGAAGCCTTCTTCGACCAGATCGACTGCATGGTCCGATAACGTGACATCGAGTTTGACGTCAGGAAAAAGCAGCGCGTAGCGCGGTAATAACTGCGCCAGTTGCAACTGACCAAAACCGAGGTGCGAGTAAATCCGCAGCGTGCCTGCCGGTTTGCTCGACTGCGACGAGGCCATGGCGTCGGCATCGTCGACATCTTGCAGTATCTGCTTCGCACGTTCGAGATAGATCAGGCCGGTTTCGGTCAATGACAACCGGCGCGTTGTGCGATTGAGCAAGCGCACGCCGAGATGTTTTTCGAGATCGGCGACGTGGCGCGTCACCACTGCATTCGACATGTCGAGTGCCAGTCCGGCACCGGCAAAGCTGCCTTGTTCGACCACCTTGGCAAAGACACGCATCGATTGCAAACGATCCATCGGCCATCCTGATTGTAGGTTCTGGCACGCATTATTCCATTGTTACGGAAAGCGGGTCATTTCCAGCCGGGGTGGTGGCAGATCAAGCTGCATGGGTAGCCGGCTGGAAGGCCGTCACACGAGTTGCAATTGCTGTGCGAGATGGGCTGCGCGTTCCATTCCCTGCGCATTGAGGGCGAGCGTGGGTTCGCCGCTATGGCTGAACAGGGCTGTCTCTCGTCGCAAAATCGCTGAAAAATTATTGGTGTCGTGGCAGTGCAGTTGTTTGACGATATCCCGAATGCGCCACAAAGGTGTTTTCTGAATACCTTGTGACAAGTCGGAGTAGCTCATCAACAAGGCCGCGTTGACGGTTTTTTGAGCCATGTTGTCGCCGGGAAGTTCTGTGAGGTGAGTGAAGTCGATTGCCGGACTGGCCAATGTCACTGGCTCAGGCGCGGTGGTGATGATTTCGAATTCAGGTTGCGCGTAGCGCGCCAGTTCGGTTTGCACGAATGCTTGCGTGCCTTCGATGCGGATACGGCCTTCTGGTGCTTGTACAACGGCATGGCAAATTGCTTGCATCACGGTTCCTTCACGATGTGGGGATGAGGTTCATTGGACCCTCTCGATGTGTCGGTGGTTTCTCCACGTGATGGGCTAATGTGTCTGCCGTCACACGTTGCTTTGCATGCTGGCAATTACTTCGACTGGGATTGGGGCATGGCAGCGCCATAACTGTTGGCCGGAGGCGAGATATTTGATTTCAAATGGCGTGATCGGCTGGCTCGGTGCATAGGCTTCGGTGGCGACGCCTGTTACACCTAGTTGGCGTAGCGCCATGGCGAATTCCTCGACATAGACCGGCCAGTTGCTGCGGCATTCGATTGTGCCGCCCAGCGCGATCGCGGCAGGGAATGCCGGATGGCCATGCCAGCGGCGGCCGAGGTGACCGATCTTGGGCCAGGGGTTGGGATAGAGCAGGTAGTGGCGTTCCAGCGGGATGCCGGCTTCACCCATGAGCCGCCAGAAGTCGGCCAGCTCCGCTCGCAGTAAAAGTGCATTCGGTGGCGGCGGACCGGGCCATTGGGTTTTCCGGTCAATCCGGTCTGCCGACTGGTCGACGCCAACCACGAAGTGGCGAGGGAATTGTGCCGCCAGATTGAAAGTCGACAGGCCGACTCCGCAGCCGGCATCGAGGATGACTGGCGGCTCTCCGGCTGTGCGCCAATGCTGCACGAACAGGTCGAAGGCTGCCCGGTTATACGGCATGACAGGTTTCTGGTAAGGCGAGGAGATGTGCCGTGACACTAGTCGCGACAGGTGCGAGTGTGCTTCGGTCTGGCTACTGGTGACGGGGCGGGAGTTGGCATGCATGCGGCGCAGTATACCTGCCGCATGCATGCAGTCCTGGATCTTCAGTGCATGATCACCGGGTGGTGCATGACTTCATCATAGCTGGCCAGGAAGGCGTCGAACTGTTCGGCATCCGGATTGCTGGCAATGAGTTTTTCGACATGTTCGCGAAACGCCGTGGCTAAGGAGCCAGCGATAAAAATTTCACGCTTTCCTGGTTTGTCCATGATTTCGTAGCCACCGGAGCGGAGTGCTTCCAGTGCGCTGTCAGCGCCGAATTCCACGACACTGTACTGGTCACTGTTATAGATCAGGTTCATCAGATTTCCTTGGTCGGTTGAATGCAGGCTGCACTCTTCCCGATAACAAGTTGGGCTGTTTCACGCAAAATCAATGGTCGGGCAGCGAATGTCGGTATCAAGCCGCAAGTGGGTGTCGTAGGGCGCGCTGGTCAGAAAGTGGTTGGTTTGTTCCAGGTGTGCGGTACTGGCAAGGCTGATGAAGAGGTAATCGGGAGGATGCCGCAGCGCCCGATTGAGCGTAACGCGCATGGTCAGGTTACCGATGCAGCATGGACAGCCAGGGGCGATCCGGGTAATCGAGAGGGCGTGGTCTGGAGGAAGGTCGGCGAGCGCACTGGCGCTGTCCGGCATCCCCTCCAGAATCACGGCTACTTGACTGTGAAGAGGCAACCGGGCAATGGCGTCGGCGATCACGGCTTCTCTTTGCCGGGCAGTTGCCCCGCTGATTAGCGCGGTTGGTGTCATCCGCCGCGCTTGACCAGTTTGCTCGGTTCGACGCCGAGTTGCTTTAGCTTGCGGTAAAGATGGGTACGCTCAAGACCGGTACGCTCCGCTACCCGGGTCATGCTGCCGCCCTCACGGACCAGATGATGTTCAAAATAAGCGCGCTCGAACGCATCACGGGCTTCACGCAGCGGCAATTCGAAGGGTACCGTGAACCCTGGTGCGGCTGGCGCCGCGTTGATGTCTCCCACCACGGCAGAACTCGCTGGCGAAATCAGCGTAGTACTGACGATATGCTGGGTATGCACATTCGCAGATACTTCGCTGATCAGCGGTACCGGTCGAGGCTGGAAAGCCAATGGCCTGACCGGTTCCTTGCCGCGCGATAAACCTTGCTGGACGGCTTTTAGCAGTTTTTGCAAGGCGATTGGTTTCTCAAGGAAATTCATCGCACCAATGCGCGTGGCCTCCACTGCCGTGTCGATCGTTGCATGGCCTGACATCATGATCACGGGCATCGTCAGCAAGCCATCACGTTGCCATTCCTTGAGCAGCGTCACGCCATCTGTATCGGGCATCCAGATGTCGAGCAGAACCAGGTCCGGTGTACTGGTCGCGCGCACATCACGTGCTTGCTGCGCATTTTCGGCGATCAGAATGACATGGCCCTCGTCGCTCAGGATTTCTGAAAGCAACTCGCGGATCCCCATCTCGTCATCTACTACTAGTATATTTGCCATGTGCCGAACTCCCTTTTTCAAATAGTTTTAGTCGCAGCGTCTATATTTGGGGCGGTTCCGATAGTTACTTACGGTCACTCTCCCGGCGCCAACTTTAACAGCAAAATTAGTACTTTTGCACCATTTGAATCGTTTCTATTAAGAATATCTATGCGGCCACCATGTTCATCGACGATTTTTTTCACCGTTGCCAGTCCAAGCCCCGTTCCGCGGGGTTTCGACGTGACATATGGCTCGAATGCCCGTTTGAGAATTTTTGCCGAAAATCCGGGCCCGTTGTCGCTGATGCTGAAGCGTACTGCGCGGCAGCTCTTACCGTTTGCGCTCTGGTAATGAACTGCTTCGGTGATGACATCGATCCGCGGAGCAGTGCTTTCGGCGGGACGGTCCGCTACGGCATCTTGCGCATTTTGCAGCAGGTTATGAATTACCTGTCGTAATTGGGTTGCATCTCCCATGACCATCGGCAAATCCGGCATCAGCACCGCATTGATGATGGCGCGTTCATCGCCACCGGTATAAAGATGCAGCACTTCTTCGACAAGCGCATTGAGATTGAGTTGCGCGAGAACTGCCTGCGGCGTTCTCGCATAATCGCGGAAGTCGTCAACCATCCGTTTCATGGCATTGACTTGATTGACTATCGTTGCGGTACTTTTGTTCAACATGGCAGCGTCTTGGGGCAATAACTTGTCTTCAAGTTTCATTTGCAGTCGCTCGGCCGACAATTGGATCGGCGTCAGCGGATTCTTGATTTCATGCGCAAGGCGGCGTGCCACTTCGCCCCATGCGATCGAGCGCTGCGCCGAAATGACTTCTGAAATGTTATCGAAGACAACGACATAACCGCTGCCACCCGCCCCCGGCAGACGCGATCCGCGCGCCAGCAGTGTGATGTCATCATCGCTGTTGGTATTGTCGCTGTGACGGGGTACCTCGATTTGCTGTTGCCAGTGCAGGCCGGCTTGTCCGTTGTCGGTGCCAGCCGATTGCGCGCTTTGCGCCGAAAATGCATTGCGGATCGCTTCGACAAAAGGTTCGAGCCCCGCAATCGCCAACAACGGCTGGTTCAGAGACAGTTTGACGTCGAGTTGCAGGATCCGTTCGACTGAGTCGTTACAGGTGACCAGGCAGAACGTGTCGTCGAGCACCATCACGCCTGCCGACATGTTGGCCAGCACCGATTCCAGATAAGCCTTGGCGTTTTCAAGCTCGGTGCGGTTGATTTCGACTGCGGCACGGGCATCGAACAATTGCCGCGTCATCGTGTTGAAAGACTGCGTTAGCGTGCCCAGTTCATCAGAAGTGGACACGATCGGTCTCGGCGACAGATCGCCCTCGGCCACGGCTTTAGTGCCTTCGGCAAGCAGCAGAAGAGGTTCTGCCAGGTCACTGGCGATCAGGAACGCGCTGACAATGGCGGCAAAAATTGCCAGCAATAACGTCAATGTCAGTGTCACGATATAAATTTTGCGCAGGCCCGAGCGACTCAGGGACCGTTCCTGATACTCGCTGTAAGCCGCTCGCAGTGCCTCCGCATTCGTTGCCAGGGAAGATGGCACCGGCTGGATCAGTTGCAGGAAACGCACCTCGGACTGCAGTGACAGCGCGTTGCGTCCTGACGGAATTTCGACGACGACGCGCAGACGCAGGTTGTTGACGGCGTCTGCCGCCGGCGGCGTGGTCCGCGCTGCCGGCGTATCGACTTCATGTGATTCGGGCTTGCCTTCCATGCCGGTATAACCACGCGAAAGCCTGGCCTGACGCAACATGGCTGCATTGGGTATGTCAGGCACGATTGTTTTGAGCTCACCGCCGTCGGTGGCAATCACCCGACCACTGGCAGTGACAATGATGGCTTCCTGGTTACTGCTTTGTTCGCGCCATCGTCCCAGCTGGCGCATCTGACCGCTGTCCGGCAAGTCCGATAATTCGAGCGCGAGATTACGCGCTTTGGTGCTCAGGTCACTGAGCGAAGAATCCAGTGCGGCACGACCCAGATTGAGTCCCGACTCGAGCGCGGCTTCCACTCGCACGTCAAACCATGACTCGATCGAACGCGAGACGAACTGTACCGAGACCGTATAAATCACCAGTCCAGGCACAATCCCGATCACCGCAAACAGCAGCACTAACCTTGCCATCAAACGCGAACCGAACAGGCGACGTTTGTAGCGGGCATACAAGCGCGCCAGCAGCAAGGTCACCAGCGCAAGCAATGCCACCGTCACCAGAACATTGAGGCCCAGCAACCAGGGATAGTGCTGGTCGAAAGAAGCTGAGTTATCCGACGCTGACGCCAGCAGGAACAGCAGGATAGCGACGATCGCTCCGCCGACTATCAGCGCATACCGTAATGCTCGTTGCACGACTATTCAGCCTTGTAGAGAAAAGTTTTCCAGTCCGACGACAAGCGCCAGTCGGCGTTGTTGATCGCATTGACCTGAAACGGCTTTGCCAGTTGGGCGACATCAAGGCGCATGCGTACGGATACCGAATACACCGCACCTGATTTCAGCGAGGAATTTTCAGCCACCAGCCAGCGGCTGGGGCGACGGATTAGTGAAAGCGCTTCATCGAGTGAGCTGAAACTCTGTTGCAGTCGTCCAAGTATCGCAGCATGGTATTGCCGCGTCAGCACGTTATAGGACAGACGGATGGTCTGGGATTCGGTGATGGTATTTTCGTCGAACCAGTACCATCGAGGACGCTTCATTTCGATTTCGGTCGTGAAATAGAGCGGCAGGCCATGGGTAATGGCATCTTCCAGGCCGCGATTGAGATCAAAGGCAAACGTGGCGGACAACTTCACCCCCTCGTCGGTCGATTCCAGGTGAGCCTGAACGATATCGACGCCGTCGGCATGTACCACTGGCGTCAGCAACAGAAGCCAACCCAATAGCCAGCCACGCAGCAATGTCATCACGGCAGTCCGACCCGCTGACATGGCCACTGCATCACGCGCTCGCATCAGCTCGCCGGCTTCCTGAATAATGCGTAAAACAAACCATCATGATCTTCATTGGGGGTTGCAGTTGGCAATAGCTGGCCGGGTGCTGGAAGCCGTTCGGCATGGTTGCGCATCGCAAATGCGGCCGCTTGTGCCTCGGACTCCTGCGGCCACAGCGAGCAGGTCACAAATAGCAATTTACCATCGGGTGCCAGCATGCGCCAAAGATTGTCGAGTATGCGCGACGAAAGAGCTGACAGCTGCGCAGTGTCGGCTTTGCGTCGCAGCCAGCGAATGTCCGGATGACGCCGCAAGATGCCGGAAGCCGTGCAGGGTACATCGGCCAGGATGCGGTCGAATGGCTGGCCATCCCACCAGTCGGTAGCGGCAGCATCGCCGGCGATCAGGCGGGCCGATAATTGCAGACGTTGCAAATTCTCTTCGATGCGCTTGAGGCGACGCGGGTCGGAGTCCAGTGCGATCAGGTCGAGCTGCGCGCGTTCGAGCAAATGCCCGGTTTTGCCGCCCGGTGCGGCACAGGCATCCAGCACGCGCATGCCGTCTTGCGCATCCAGCAGCGGTGCCGCCAGCTGTGCTGCGCCATCTTGTACCGACACCAGTCCGTCCATGAAGCCGGGGATCTGCAAGACCGGTACGGGTTGTTCCAGCCGGATTGCATCGGGGCCCACCTGACGCGCGACTATCTGCTGTTCTGCAAGCAAAGCAAGATAGGCCTCGGGTGTCGTACGACGCTGGTTGACGCGCAAGATCAGTGGCGGTGCCGCATTGCCTGCCTGCAGGATCGCTTGCCAGTCCTTCGGATACGCGCTCCGCAAGGCATCGATCCACCAAGCCGGATAATTCCATTGGGCAATCGGTTGCCGGAGTACGTCTGCCAACAGGGCTTGACGTTCGCGCAAGAAGCGGCGTAACACTGCGTTGACCATACCCTTGGCATGCGCCATGGCGGGATCGGCACTGGCTGCCTGCACGGCCTGATTGACGACGGTAAATATCTCGTACGGTGCCGCGGGATCAGATTCATCAAAGTCGATCAGTGTCAGTGCACAGCAAAGCAATCCGTGCAAAGCGGCCGGCTCGGGTGCGCGTGAGGTGAGCAGGGTTATCAGGGCATCGGCGCGTCCCAGTCCACGCATGGCCCGGTAAGAGATATCCTGAATGGCACCACGGGCTTGACCGGATGTTTCGGTATAACCCTGCACGCGGGTAAGGGCTTGCGGCAAGGCGGTCCCGCCGCGCACTAGCGCAACGGCATGGGCTGCGCTACGCAGGCTGAAGGCCAGTGAATCGTGTTTCAAATCAAGTGTGGCCATGGTTTAGCTCCTGGCAAAGGCAATGCGCGCACCCAGTGCGATGAAGGCAGCGCCGACGCAGCGTTCCAGCCAGAGCCGGACTTGCTGGCTGGAGCCGACTCGCCGCGCCAGCGTTCCGGAGACCAACGCAGTGCCGCAATTCCAGCCGGTCGACATCAGCACGAACACCACACCGAGTATGAGAAACGAAAGGGTCTTGCCCGTGGCATTCGGGCTGACGAATTGGGGGAAAAAAGACAAGAAAAACAGGATGACTTTCGGATTGAGCAGGTTGGTGACCAGCGCCTGCAAGAAAATTGTCTGCAATGGTCGTGCCGAGACATTTTTCGCTGGCGCGCCATTGGGCGCTGCGCGCGTGAGCAACATGCGCAAGCCCAGATACATCAAATACACGCCGCCGGCTAGTTTGATCAGGGTGAATGCCGTAGCGGAAGTCGCCAGCAGCGCACTCAAGCCGAGTGTCGCAGCGATAGCGTGCACGCAGCACCCGGCCGAAATGCCTAGCGCCGATACCAGTCCTGCGGCGCGTCCCTGGGCGATACTGCGCCCGACGATGAAGGCCGTGTCGGGGCCAGGTGTGGCGTTGAGCAGGAGTACGGCCAGGCAAAAGTAGCCAAAATCGGGAATGCCGGTAATGCTCATCGAAGGTTCTTGCCAGTAGCATTGACGGAAAGCGGTGATTGTAGCGGTGCACGCCGGCTTGCGCGTGCCTTGAGCCACTTTTATGACATTTAAACTGCTGGACCGGCAAGTTGCGGGGCAGTTGCGCTGACCCAATATACGGTTAAAAATTTTCCTATTGATAACATTTCTGGTGCAATTTGAAAAGGCAGGGGATTTGTTTGAAATAGTTGTGGTGCGTTGCACAAATAATGTGGCATACTCGAGCCGTCTCCTCCATAACTCCTCCAAGAGTATGGATTTCAGCCCGCTCCTAGAGCGGGTTTTTTTTTGCATGTGCAGCATTTAGCTGGTTTATGTCTGCCTTGTGCGGTCGACGTGACCGCCGCAGGACACATCTGTCGCATCAGATATTGAAAAGCTGGCTGCCCGGTGGCGGCGCAAAGTCGGCGAGCCGCTCGATGAGCAAGGTGTCGAGCGCATCTTGCGGGCTCAGGTGCAGATCCGAGTGCGCGTGGACTTCCCACATGCGCGTAGTCAGGTTGATGTGCCGGCGCAGGATCGCTTCGGTGCGCCGGTCGTCGGCCTTCAGGCCGTCGGCGATAATCTGGAGCGCTTCCGGGCGAGCACCGATGGGTGCTGTCGCATGGGATTTGTGGATCATGAAGCGCGCCGTATCGCTGGCGACCCGGCGCTGGCCGGCCAGAAAGACGGTCACGGCAATGGAGGCGACCGCGCCACCGTTATACATGACCAGATTGAGCGGGACATTACGTAATGTGTTGTAGAGACAGATGCCATCGCTGACGTAACCGCCGTTCGATTGCAGCAGGATGTGGGCGGTACCAATACCGTTCGCCGTTATTTTTTCCAGAGCGTCAAAAACCCGTCTCACCATGTCGCTGTTGATATCGCCGGTGAGCGTGAAATAGCCATGGTCGGAGTGGGTGCGCTGATTGTCGATCATGCCGGTTCCTGCAAGCTGCTGTCATGATTAAATATTCTCCGAAGCGGTTTGTCGCGGATGTGCGTTGCCGCACACAGAGGCGTGAATCACCTCGACGCGCGCGTGTATCCTCGGGATTATTTTTATTGATAAAGAGCGGGCATGCTGACCAAAATCCGACGCGCAACGCAACGTGACCATGATGCCATTTGTCTTCTGGCAGAGGAAATCAACGTGCAGCATCACGCGCATAGCCCCCATGTTTTTGCGGCCCCGCCGGGTATCGAGCGCGACGCCGAATTCTGGCGCACCGCAATTGATGACACAGAAGGCATGTTGCTGTTATCGATGATCGATCATCGTGTGGTCGGTTTGCTGCGCGCTAAGATTTTGCTGCCGTCAGAAACGTCATTTCTGAGGACGCGGCAGGTTTGCCATGTTGGTACCGTGGTCGTGACAGCGTCGATGCAAGGGCAAGGGATTGGCAAGCAGTTGCTCGACGCCATAGAGCAGTGGGCAAAAATGATGGCCGCAGAAGAAATCCGGCTCGAAGTGTTCGAGGCGAACGACAAGGCCATTGGCTTTTACGACGCGGCAGGTTTTGGCGTGCAGTCGCGCATCATGACCAAGACCTTGCTGACCTCGTAATCAACGCCGGGATCAGACGCCCCAGAGAATGTCGTTCTTGCTTGCATGGGCAGCACGCAGCATTTCCATCAACGGGTAGGCGCGGGCAGAAAAGCTGACGGCGGTGGTTGGCTCGTGACCACTGTCATTGCCTTCGTCGCCGTGGTGTGCGTGGACATCGTGTTCGAGTTCGTCGGACGCAGGGTGCAGTCGGCTGGCAGCGACCTGTGCTTCGAGGACAGCCAGCGCATGGCCAGTTTCTTCGGCGGTGATTACCCCGCGCGTGACATCTTTGTGCAGCAGATCAAGCAGGCGCCGGGCATGTATTTGATACATGGTGACTTCGCCGGCAGCTTTGGATTTGAATGTGACTAGCATGTCGTGTTCCCTGTTTTTGATGTTGGTGAAGCGGATGTCTAGCGCTCGAATTGTAGCGTCAAGGCGCTCGTCATGCTGTGTGCCGGGTCGCTTAAGTAGTTTTTGCTTGGATGGTCATGGCAGCTTGAAAGATGTCATGAAGGTATCGACCTGCTCACGTGCAATGGCTTTTTCAGGGCCGGTAACGATAATCTGGTAGGCCCGCTGGTTTTTGCTGATAAAACGGGCGATCAAGAGTCGCACCGGGCCACCGGTCGGCGCACCGCTGGCTTCCAGATCGGTTGTACTGCCCGCTGATTTCTCACGCAGGATGGTGCCATTGATATTCCGGACCATCGCGGTTTTCATCGCCAGCACAGCGAGTTTTGCGGCGTTGTCATCGGCCAGGTCGACGCTACCGACCGCATAGGTCACCGTATCGATTTCAGCAGCCATCATGGTCATGGACGCATTGACGCCGTCAAGATCAATTTGGCGCGTGAGCGTCATCGGCTTGGCCGGCATCAGTACGGAAAAGCTCGCGTCGGTGCCGCGAACCTCGCGCCAGTCGTGGCTGGGTGTGCAACCTGCCAGCAGAGTCAGTAGCAGGATTGTGGAGAATTGCTTAAAGGAAATCGAAGAGGGAATTTTCATGGCAAGTATGGTAACAGGGTGGCTTGCAGGAATGTGCGTGCTGTTCATGCTGTGATGCCCGCCCGATGCGGCGGTCAGTGCTCGCGCAAGCCACGCCGGTACTGGATAGCCTCGCCAACATGTTGCGCGCCGATCTGGGTGGCTCCAGCGAGATCGGCAATCGTCCGCGCCACCTTCAGTACCCGATGGTAGGAGCGCGCCGACCAGTTCAGTCGCAACATGGCAGCCTGCAGCAAAGTGGCGGCGCTCGCGTCAGGCTGGCAATGGAGATCGACTTCGCTGGTTGTCAGCAAGTTGTTGGTCTTGTCTGCCCGCATTTTCTGGATATCGAATGCCCGCTTGACCCTCAGTGCAATGACGGCGGACGTTTCGCCTGCAGCGGGCTTTAGCAAGTCATCATGCGGCAGCGCCCCGACAAGGATTTGCATGTCGATGCGGTCGAGCAGCGGTCCGGAAATTCGGTTTTGATAACGTGCAACATTGTCCGGCGTGCAGCGGCACTGGCCCGACGGATGGCCGGCATAGCCGCAAGGACAGGGATTCATTGCTGCGATCAACTGAAAGCGTGCCGGAAAGTCGGCTTGCCGTGCGGCCCGGGAAATAGTGATGCGGCCTGATTCAAGCGGTTCGCGCAATACTTCAAGCACGCGACGATCGAACTCGGGCAATTCATCGAGGAACAGGATGCCGCGATGCGCCAGTGAAATCTCGCCCGGACGAGGCGTGCCCCCGCCACCAACCAGTGCCACGCCTGATGCAGTGTGATGGGGCGATCGGAACGGCCGGACCTTCCAGCGTGCCGCCGTGAATCCGCCCGACAGAGATTGCACTGCGGCCGATTCCAGCGCTTCGTCGTCGGTCATTGGTGGCAAGATGCCAGCGAAACGTGCAGCCAGCATGGATTTGCCGGTGCCGGGCGGACCGATTAACAAGGCACTGTGATTTCCTGCTGCGGCAATTTCCAGCCCGCGCTTGACTTGCAGCTGACCCTTGACATCGGAAAAATCAGGATGGACATCCAGTACCGGTGCAGCCTGACAGCAATGCCTGCCCAACCGGCTGACGCCGTCCGCAGCCGCGAAGTGCGCACAGACTTCCAGCAGGGAGCTGGCCGGATAGATCCGGGCGTCCTTGACCAGTGCTGCTTCGTCGGCATTGGATCGTGGCAAGATAAATCCACGTCGTGCGCGGCCCGGATCATCGCCGCGGTGCATTGCAAATGTCATGGCCAGCGCACCACGAATCGGTCGCAGTTCGCCGGATAACGAGAGTTCTCCGGCGAATTCGTAGTCATCGAGTTCGCCTGCGGGCATTTGCCCTGAAGCAGCCAGGATGCCTAATGCAATCGGCAAGTCGAACCGGCCCGATTCCTTGGGCAGGTCGGCAGGGGCGAGATTGACAGTAATCCGTCGGGCCGGAAATTCGAAGCGGGCGTTTTGCAGGGCGGCACGGACCCGGTCACGGGATTCCTTGACTTCGGTTTCTGGCAAACCAACGATCATAAAACTGGGTAGGCCATTGGCAAGGTGCACTTCCACAGTGACCTGGGGAGCCTGTATGCCTGCCAAGGCGCGACTTTTCAGTACGGCGAGACTCATGGTGGATCGCATTCTTGCTGGTGGTTTGGTTCGGATCGGTGCGATCGCGAGCAAGTTTGCAATGAGGAATGATGACGAATGTTGATGTGGCGCAGAGTCAGGCCGGATGGCGCAGGGCGCGCCATCCGGACCGGGTGATTATGCCGGTTTGTTCAACTGCGCTTCGAGTGCCGCTACCTGAATTTCCAGCGCTTCGAGTCGGGTGCGGGTTTTCTCCAGCACCTGTGCCTGAATATCGAATTCATCGCGGGTAACCAGGTCAAGCTTTGAAAATCCCTGCGTCATCATCGCTTTGACGTTCTTTTCTATGTCTTTGGCGGGTGAATTTTCGATGGCCTGGCTGATTTTGTTTTGCATGTCGCTAAAAAAGTTGCTCTTGTCCATATTTCTGCCTTTCCGGGTGCTGAAGCACCGTAACTGTGCACCTGTTGGTGAATCGCCACAAGTTGGTGCGGTTGAGTTAAAACTTGCGCTAATGTTGCGATGGCAAGGAATGATTATTTGTCGTTGTAACAATTTTTCGTGCCGAAAAAGGGTGGCACGAGTCCTGCTAATGTAGATCGAAAACTGCTGTGCCACTGCCTTTTTTATCCATAAACTTTTAACAGGGAAACAAAATGAAAAAACTACTTCTCGTCACGGCCATCGCAGCCACCTTTATGGGTAACTTTGCTCATGCAGAAGATGCCAAGCCGGACAACGAGCTGAGCTTCAATGCTGCATTGACTTCCGATTACCGCTACCGCGGTATTTCGCAATCCCGCCTGAAACCGGCCGTCTCTGTCGGTGCCGACTTCGTCAACAATCCGACTGGCTTCTATGTGGGTACATGGGCATCATCCATCAAGTGGATCAAGGATGCCGGCGGCAAGGGCGATATCGAACTGGATATCTACGCAGGCAAGCGCGGAGAAATCGTCAAGGATGTGTCGTATGACGTTGGCGTGCTGACTTACATTTACGCCGATAACCAATTGTCCCGCGTTGCCGGATTTGCAAATGCCAACACGACCGAGATTTATGGCCAGGTCGGCTACGGTCCTGCGTATGTCAAATATTCGAATGCAGTGACCGACACCTTCGGTAACGTCAACAGCAAGAATAGCGGCTATCTCGATATTGGCGCAAACATTGACATCGCCGAAGGCACGGTCCTGAATCTGCATGCTGGCCATCAGAAAATCAAGAACGGCTCTTTTTACAGCTACACCGACTACAAAGTCGGCGTGACAAAAGATTTCGGTTTCCTCAGCGGCAGCCTGGCCGTGATCGGTACCGATGCCAAAACGGGTGCTTACTCGACGCCTTCCGGCAAGGACAACGGCAAAACAGCCCTCGTCGTCGCCATCAGCAAAACTTTCTAATCGAGGCCAGTCATGAAACTGATTACCGCCATCATCAAACCGTTCAAGCTTGACGAGGTCCGCGAGGCTTTGTCCGCCATCGGCGTCCAGGGCATTACCGTCACCGAAGTCAAGGGTTTCGGTCGTCAGAAGGGGCATACCGAGCTGTATCGCGGTGCCGAATACGTCGTTGATTTCCTGCCGAAGACAAAAATCGAAGCTGCCGTGGATGACGACATTGTCGACCGCGCGATTGAAGCAATCGAAACAGCTGCCCGTACCGGCAAGATCGGTGACGGCAAGATTTTTGTCTACGATCTGCAGCACGTCGTGCGTATCCGCACCGGTGAAACCGGCAAAGAAGCCCTTTAAGGAGTTATTCATGAAAAAACAGTTTGCAAGCTTCCTGGCTGCCGGCGCGCTCTTGCTGGCGGTCGGTTTCGCACCTGCTGCAGTAGCCGCCGATGAAGTAGCCCCATCCAAGGTTGACGCGGCCGTTGTTGCTGTACCTGCCGCCGCCGCACCTGCTACTGCTGCTCCGGTTGCAGCAACAGCTGCTGCGCCCGCAGCAGGCGAATTGGCTGCGCCGGCTGCCGCAGCCGCTGTCGCACCCGTCCCAAACAAGGGTGATACGGCCTGGATGATGGTCGCCACCGCCCTGGTGATTCTGATGACGATTCCTGGCCTGGCGTTGTTTTACGGCGGTCTGGTCCGGTCCAAAAACATGCTGTCGATCCTGATGCAAGTCTTCACGATCTTCGCTGTGATTGTCGTCCTGTGGTGCATCTATGGCTACTCGCTGGCCTTTACCGAAGGCGGCGCATTCATCGGCAAATTCGATCGTCTGTTCCTTAACGGCATCTTCGATCCGGTCAAAGGTACGTTCGCTACTGCTGCAACCTTCAGCAAGGGTGTCGTGATTCCCGAGTTTGTCTTCGTGGTGTTCCAGGCGACATTTGCGGCAATTACCTGTGGTCTGATCGTCGGTGCCTTCGCCGAGCGCGCCAAGTTTGCAGCGGTGCTGATGTTCATCGTGATCTGGTTTACGTTCTCGTATTTGCCGATTGCGCACATGGTCTGGTTCTGGCCTGGTCCGGACGGTATCAAGGACGCGGCGTCGCTGGCTTCCGAGTCGGCCAAGGCCGGTTGGTTATGGCAAAAAGGCGCGCTCGACTTTGCGGGCGGTACCGTGGTGCATATCAACGCCGCTGTCGCTGGCCTGGTCGGTGCGTACGTGATTGGCAAGCGGGTTGGCTACGGCAAGGAATCGATGGCGCCGCATTCGCTGACAATGACGATGATCGGTGCCTCGCTGTTGTGGGTGGGCTGGTTCGGTTTCAACGCCGGTTCGGCACTGGAAGCTAACGATATCGCTGCATTGGCCTTCGTCAATACGCTGCTGGCAACGGCTGCAGCAGCAGCGTCGTGGATCTTTGCCGAATGGCTGACCAAGGGCAAGCCGTCAATGCTCGGTGGCGCTTCCGGTGCGGTTGCCGGTCTGGTTGCCATTACACCAGCTTGCGGTTTTGTCGGTCCGATGGGTGCCTTGGCGATCGGCTTGCTGTCCGGCGTCATCTGCCTGTGGGGTGTCAGTGGTCTCAAGCGCTTGCTCGGTGCGGACGATTCGCTCGATGTCTTCGGCGTGCATGGCGTTGGCGGTATCCTCGGCGCATTGCTCACCGGCGTGTTTGCTGCGCCATCGCTTGGCGGTCAAGGTATTTATGACTACGTCGCCAACAAGGTGTCGCCTGACTACTCGATCAGTGCTCAGGTCTGGATTCAGGCACAGGGCGTGATTACCACGGTGATCTGGTCAGCAGTGGTATCGCTGATCGCCTACAAGCTCGTTGACATGATTATCGGCATGCGGGTAGTGGAAGAAGACGAGCGCGAAGGTCTGGATATCTCCAGCCACGGCGAGTCGGCTTACCATTCCTGATCCGGGATTGCAGGTCACGTTGTCTGTCGGCCTTGCGCTGACAGACGACTCCACGAAAGCGCTTCCTGAGAAGCGCTTTTTTTCGTACCGGGCTTTAAATTAACAGTCTTACCCTGATGTAACGGGGACAGAACAGATCGGTTGCTTCAAGCCTTGCAAGAGGATAACCGTTAGAATCAGCTTCACTTCGCAGGTGCATCCTGCACCGCACAGCAAAAGGCTTAAATGGTTCCGCATCTCGTCACGGCCCTGAATGGCCCGCTTCTCGACCTCGAAAAGAAAATTCTTAATAACACGCCGTCCATCGAACGCTGGTTTCGTCTCGAATGGCAAGAGCACACGCCGCCGTTTTATTGCTCGGTTGATTTGCGCAACGCCGGCTTCAAGCTGGCCCCTGTTGATACCAATCTGTATCCGGGCGGCTTCAATAATCTGGCACCGGAAATGTTGCCACTGGCGGTGCAGGCAGCGATGGCGGCCATCGAAAAATACTGTCCGGATGCCAAGAATCTTCTGCTGATCCCGGAGGGCAATACCCGCAATTCGTTCTATCTGCAAAACATCGCGCGCCTGATGCAGATTTTCCGTCAGACCGGTTTGAACGTGCGCCTTGGTTCATTTTCTCCCGATGTCACTGGCCCGACGCCAATCGACCTGCCTGATGGCACCACGCTGACGCTGGAGCCGCTGGAGCGTTCGGCCAATGGCCGTCGTCTCGGACTGAAGAATTTTGATCCGTGCACGATTTTGCTCAACAACGATCTGTCGGCCGGCATTCCGGCCATCTTCGACAACCTCAACGAACAAACCCTGCTGCCGCCGCTGCATGCGGGCTGGGCCGTGCGTCGCAAGAGCAATCATTTTTCAGCGTATGACGAAGTCGTCAAGAAATTCGCCAAGATGAATGACATCGATCCGTGGATGCTCAACCCGTACTTTGCCAAATGTGGTCAGGTTGATTTCAACGATCGTTCCGGTGAAGATGCGCTGATTGTTCAGGTCGACGCCCTGCTGACCAAGATACGCAAAAAATACCGCGAATACGGCATCAAGGAAACGCCGTTCGTGATCATCAAGGCTGACGCCGGTACATATGGCATGGGCATCATGACGGTCAAGGAAGGCAGCGAAGTGCGCGACATGGACCGCAAGCAGCGCAGCCGGATGGCGGTCGTCAAGGATGGTCTCGAAGTGACTGACGTGATCCTGCAGGAAGGCGTGCATACGTTCGAGCGGATCAATGACTCGGTGGCCGAGCCGGTGGTGATGATGATCGACCGCTACGTCGTCGGTGGCTATTACCGTGTCCATGCCGACCGCGATATCAATGAAAACCTGAACGCACCCGGCGCGCATTTCGTACCGCTGGCGTTTGCCCAGCAACACTCGTTGCCGGACATGCATGCCAAGCCGGGCACGGCTGCACCGAACCGGTTTTATCTGTACGGCGTCGTGGCGCGACTGGCGCTGTTGGCCGCCTCGATCGAACTCGAAAAAACTGATCCCAACCCGGAAGTCTATTAATGAACATTGCCTTCATTGCCGATCCGCTGGACGGCTTCAAGACCTACAAGGATTCGACCTACGCGATGATGGCCGAAGCCGTTTCGCGCGGACACCAGATCCACGCCTTCGAGCCGCGCGACATGGTCGTTTCCGGCGGGGTGGTCACGACCAGCGTGGCACAACTGACGCTGACCGGCGAGCCGCTCGACTGGTATCGCGCCGCACCGCGCGAGACACGTTCGCTGGCTGATTTTGACGTCGTAGTGATGCGCAAGGATCCGCCGTTCGACATGGAATACGTCTACGCCACGTACCTGCTGGAGCTGGCCGAAAAACAGGGTGCACGCGTGGTCAACAAGCCCGCTGCGATCCGTGACCACAACGAAAAACTGGCCATCCTGCAGTTTCCGCAGTACACCACGCCAACGCTGGTGACCAGCGACGAGAAGCGCTTGCGCGCGTTCCATGACGAACATCGCGACGTCATTTTCAAGCCACTCGACGGCATGGGCGGCACCGGCGTATTCCGCATCAAGGACGATGCGATGAATCTCGGCGTGATCATCGAAACGCTGACCGCCAACGGCCATCAGACCATCATGGCGCAGCGCTACATTCCCGAGATCGTCAAGGGCGACAAGCGCATCCTGCTCATTGATGGCGTGGCGGTACCGCATAGTCTGGCGCGCATTCCCCAGGGAACTGAAATCCGTGGCAATCTGGCCGCCGGTGGTGTTGGCGTGGCACAGGCTTTGTCCGAACGCGATCTCGAGATCGCCAATGGCATCGGCCCGACACTGGCGGCACGCGGTCTATTGCTGGTAGGATTGGACGTCATCGGTGGATGCATGACTGAAATCAATGTCACCAGCCCGACCTGTTTCCAGGAAATCAGGCAACAGACCGGATTCAATGTAGCGGGCATGTTCGTCGATGCGCTGGAAAAAAATCGCCAGGCGTAATCGGTTCGTGTTCGTGTGATCTTGTAATGGCTTCTCGGAATAATTTATGGTTGGTATTCTCCTTTTGACGCATGCCCCGCTCGGACAAGCCTTCATCGACGCCGCCGCCCATGTTTTTCGGGCGCGTCCTGAACGGCTCGAAGCAGTCGACGTGTGCGCTGACCAGGACCCCTGTGAAGTCAAACGCATGGCCAAGGTAGTCATCGAGCGACTCGATGCCGGCGACGGCGTGCTGGTCATTACCGATGTGATGGGAGGGACGCCGTCGAATTGCACATTGCCCTTGCACGATCCCGGTCGGGTCGAAGTGATTGCCGGCATCAGTCTGCCGATGCTGTTGCGGGCGCTGACCTACCGTCACGACACCCTCGACGTGGTGGTCGAGATGGCGCTCGCCGGTGGCCAGAGTGGCGTGGTCCGGGTCGATAACCGGGTCCGGTTGTCGCCGAACTGAGGGTGCTGCCGACACCGCCTTGCGATACTTTCTTATTATTACTGACTCTTTCGACAAGACCCGATCATGATCCAGCAAGAGCTCGAAATCATCAACAAGCTGGGCCTGCATGCGCGCGCTTCGGCCAAGCTGACCCAGCTGGCCGCAAAATTCCAGAGTGAAGTCTGGCTCACCCGTAACAAGCGCCGTGTCAATGCCAAGTCGATCATGGGCGTCATGATGCTGGCCGCCGGCAAGGGCTCGAAAGTGTTACTGGAAACCGACGGCCCGGATGAGCAGGCTTGCTTCACCGCATTGCAGGAGCTGATCGACAACAAGTTTGGCGAAGGCGAATAACACTCACACTGACGACGGAACCCGATGGCCTCTTTTACGCTCCACGGCATTTCAGTTTCGCGCGGCATCGCGATCGGGCGCGCTCATCTGCTCACGCCCGCGACGCTCGACGTCAAGCATTACCTGATCGACCAAGACCAGATGGAAGCCGAAGTCGCTCGCCTGCAAAATGCGATCAGGACCGTGCACGGAGAACTGCAGACAATCTGGCGCGACTTGCCCAAGGATTCGCCAGCCGAGCTCGCCGCCTTCATTGATGTCCACGTGCTGATCCTGTCGGACCCGATGCTCTCCGAAGTACCGCTCAACATTATTCGCAAGCGCTATTACAACGCCGAGTGGGCGCTGGTCACGCAGATTGACGAATTGTCGGCGCAGTTCGACGAGGTCGAAGACCCGTACCTGCGGGAACGCAAGGCCGATATCCAGCAGGTCGGCGAACGCATCCTGAAAGTGCTGACCGGCACCGCCACGACGATCCCGACACCGAGCGGCAGCGAAGAAAAAATCTCGCACATGATCGTCGTCGCGCACGACATTTCACCGGCCGACATGATGCAGTTTCGCGACCGCGCCTTTGCCGGCTTCGTCACCGATGTCGGTGGCCAGAATTCGCATACCGCCATCGTCGCCCGCAGCCTCGATATTCCCGCTGCGGTCGGCATGTTCAACGCGTCGGCACTGATCGATCAGGACGACTGGGTCATCATCGACGGCGATGCCGGCGTAGTCATCGTCGACCCGTCGCCGCAAGTCCTCGAGCAATACCGCGAACGCCAGGCGCGCCTGATTCGCGAGCGCAAGAAACTCACCAAGCTCAAGAAAACCCCGTCCGTCACCATTGACGGCGTGGCCATCGAGCTGATGGCCAACATCGAGTTGCCCGAGGATTGCGGTGCGGCGCTCGATGCCGGCGCGCAGGGAGTCGGCCTGTTCCGTTCCGAATTCCTGTTCATGGGACGTACCGGTTACCACAACAAGCTACCCACCGAAGACGAACAATTCGAGTCCTATCGCAAAGCGGTGGTGGCGATGAAAGGTCGGCCGGTGACGATCCGCACGCTCGACATCGGTGCCGACAAGCCGCTCGATTTCGCCGAGCAGACGGCTCTCAATCCGGCACTCGGCCTGCGCGCGATCCGCTTCTGTCTGGCCGAGCCGCAAATGTTCCTGATCCAGCTGCGCGCCATCTTGCGCGCCTCGGCATTCGGCAAGGTACGCCTGCTGGTGCCGATGCTCTCGCACGCGTTCGAGATCGACCAGACGCTGCAAATGATCGCCCAGGCCAAGGTTCAGTTGCGGACCGCGAACAAAAAATTCGATGAAGCCATCGAGGTCGGCGCGATGATCGAAATTCCAGCCGCTGCGTTGACGCTGCCGCTGTTCGTCAAGCGCCTCGATTTCCTGTCAATCGGGACCAATGATCTGATCCAGTACACGCTGGCCATTGACCGCGTCGATCATGAAGTGGCGCACCTGTACAACCCGCTGCATCCAGCCATTCTGTACCTGTTGTCGAACACCATTGCCATCGGTGCCAGGCACGGTGTGCCGGTGGCGGTCTGTGGCGAAATGGCCGGTGACACGCGCCTGACCCGGCTCTTGCTTGGCATGGGACTGCGCGAGTTTTCAATGCATCCGTCGCAGCTGTTGTCGGTCAAGCAGGAAGTGCTGAACAGCGATCTGCGCCTGCTGGTGCCGCAGACCAAAAAAATATTGCGTGCAATTGAACCGCACGCCATCGCCGAAGGGGTGGAGCGCCTCGCGGCGCTGTAGTCGGGCAGCCTTCACACCGACTTACCTGCGGGTAGATTCGCCTTACCGAATCGCTGCCGATCACCGGTCAGGCAGGAAATGCGTTTTCAGTGGTGCAATTTAACAAGGAATCATCATGATCTCCCCGGTCGGCAGCAGCGCCCTCTCGTCGGCACCGGACGCGCTGTCCTTCGAGGATTGCCTGTACGTCCACAGCGATCTTGCCGCAACCGAACGTGGCTTCCGGCAGGCACTGCAACTGGCACCGGATGAGCCGTCGGCCTGGTCAAATCTGGGTGCGGTGCTAACGCTGCTGCATCAGGACGAGACGGCCGAACGCTGCTTTCGCAGCGCCCTTGCGCGCGATGCCAGTTACGCCAAAGCGCGCTTCAATCTGGCCTACCTGCTGTTGCGGCAGGGGCGCATGGAGGAGGGCTGGCTGTGCTTCGAGGCGCGCGACTGGTATCAGCGGCTCGAGCAACATTTCACTTGTCCGCGTTGGGCGGGCGAACCGCTGGCCGGCAAGTCCATCGTCATCGGCTTTGAGGCCGGTCATGGCGACATGATCCAGTTCTGTCGCTATGCCACGCAGCTCAAGGCCGTCGGTGCCATCCGCATTACGCTGGTCTGTCATCCGGGTCTGGTGCGCCTGATGGCATCGCTGACAGCGGTTGATGAGGTGATCTCGTTTCATCAGCAGGTGCCGGCATCGGGATGGGATTTCTGGACCCCGCCAATGAGCTTGCCGTATTTTTTTCAGACGCGGCCCGCTACCATCCCGGCTGCGATTCCGTACCTCGCCGCCGATCCTGCCGAGATCATCCGCTGGGCGACGCGGCTGCCAGCGAGCGCACTGAAAGTCGGCCTGGCCTGGAAAGGCAATCCGCGTTTTGAAAACGATGCCGCCCGATCGTTGCCATCGCTGGCCACGCTGGCGCCGCTCGCTGCGGTCGCCGGTGTGCATTTCATTAGCCTGCAAAAAGGGCCAGGCGAAGACGAGATCAGCCAGACAGAGGGTTTCGATGTACTGGGCCTTGGCCGCGACTTCACCGATTTCGCCGACACCGCTGCGGTCATTGCCAGCCTCGACCTGGTCATCAGTGTCGACACCGCTGTCGCGCATCTGGCAGGCAGCCTCGGTATCCCATGCTGGGTCATGCTGCCAGAGCGGATGACCGACTGGCGCTGGCTGGAACAAGGGGCGGGATCGCCGTGGTATCCGCAACAGATGCGCTTGTTCCGTCAAGCGCCCGACGGCAACTGGGAGCCAGTCATTGCAGCGATTGCCAGCGCTCTGCGGGATTGGTGCGACGCGCACGCGTGCGCCTTGGCGAGTCGTTGAAGCACGCAAGCAGTCAACCTTGGGTGAGCGTTTGACGCGCCCCGGCGACTTGGTTATTCTTTGTCCTTGGCGCCGATTTGAGATCAGCTTGCGGGCGCGAAAAAAATACGGCTAAAGCGCGCTTGCACAGCAAGTCCACCTTAGCCCGAGCAGCCCCGCCGGGCTTTTTTATTGCGCCCGAGACGGTCCCTTCTTCGCCCCCTGTTCATTGCCCTGCAAGGAGTTTCACGGCGGATGCCTTCGGCAACCGCGCGCTGCCCATCATGAAATCCCTCGGAATCGTCTCGCCCCAATTGATGCATTTCCCGACCCCGCTGCCGCTGCAAAGCGGCGCGTCGCTGGCCGGTTATGCACTGACTTATGAAACCTACGGCACGCTCAACGCGGCGCGCTCCAATGCAGTACTGGTTTGCCATGCGCTCAATGCCTCGCATCATGTCGCCGGCATGTATGCCAACGCGGCGGGCGAACCGGTCAATCCGGGCTGGTGGGACAACATGGTCGGTCCCGGCAAGCCGGTCGATACCGACCGCTTCTTCGTCATCGGCGTCAACAACCTCGGCTCGTGCTTCGGTTCGACCGGCCCGATGCATCCCGATCCCGCCACAGGCAAACCGTACGGTGCGAGCTTTCCGGTGGTCACGGTCGAAGACTGGGTGCAGGCACAAGCCCGTCTGGCCGATGCGCTGGGGATCGCGCAATTTGCCGCCGTCATGGGAGGCTCGCTGGGCGGCATGCAGGCGCTGGCCTGGAGCCTGCTGTTTCCGGAACGGTTGCGCCATTGCGTGATCGTCGCCTCGACGCCGAAATTGTCGGCCCAGAACATCGCCTTCAATGACGTCGCGCGACAAGCTATCCTGACCGATCCTGATTTTCATGGCGGCGATTTTTATGCCCACGGCGTGGTACCGAAAAACGGCTTGCGCGTTGCCCGCATGGTCGGCCACATCACCTATTTGTCGGATGACGACATGGCGGAAAAATTCGGCCGTGACCTGCGTTCCGGCGAATACCAGTTCGGCTTCGGCGTCGATTTTGAAATCGAATCCTACCTGCGCTACCAGGGCGACAAGTTCGCCCTGTACTTCGATGCCAATACCTATTTGCTGATCACGAAGGCACTCGATTATTTTGATCCGGCGCGTGCTTATGGCGGTGACCTCACCAAGGCTCTGGCCAAGACCAGTGCCGAATTCCTGCTGGTATCGTTTCAGACCGACTGGCGCTTCGCGCCCGAACGCAGCCGCGAAATGGTGCAGGCACTGGTCAACAATCGCCGCCGCGTCACCTACGCCGAAATCGACGCACCCCATGGCCACGATGCCTTCCTGCAGGAAGACGCGCGCTACATGAATGTGGTGCGTGCTTATTACCAGTCCGTCTGGACATCCCTTGAGTCCGAAAGCCGCGCATGAATTTCAATGAGCTCAGCGCCCTGCGTCCCGACCTCGCGTTTATCGCCCACTGGGTGCGTGCCGACACCGAAGTGCTCGACCTGGGGTGCGGCGATGGCGTCATGCTCGACTACCTGCAAACCGACAAGGCCTGTCACGGCTACGGTGTCGAAATCGATGACGACAAGATTCCGGAATGCATCGCACGTGGCGTCTCGGTGATCCAGCAAGACATGGAAGCGGGTCTGGCGATGTTCGCCGACAGCGCCTTCGATACCGTGCTGTGTCTGTCGGCCTTGCAGATGATGAAAAACGTCGAAGGCGTGCTGACCGATATCGCCCGGGTTGGTCGCGAAGCGATTGTCTCGTTTCCCAATTTTGCCTACTGGCCGCATCGACTGGCGTTGCTGCGCGGTCGCATGCCGGTGTCGAAAAGCCTGCCGTACGAGTGGTACGACACGCCCAACCTGCGTTGCGCGACGATCAAGGATTTTGAAGAACTGGCCAATCAGGTCGGTCTCGACGTCCTCGAATGCGTGGCCTTGCATGATGGCCGTCCGGTGCACTTCCTGCCGAACTGGCGCGGCAACCTCGCGGTATTTCGCCTCAAGAAAACTGCCAGCGCCTGATGACGAATCCTTCCGTGCCGTGGCGCGACTACATGAACCGGCGCATGCTGGCCATCCTCGTTTTCGGGTTCAGTTCCGGCCTGCCGCTGTTCATCCTGCTGTACTTGCTGCAAGCCTGGCTGGCCAAGTCTGGCCTGAACGTCAAGGCGCTGGGGCTGTTCGCGCTGGTGATGTTTCCATACACCTGGAAATTCCTCTGGTCGCCGCTGATGGATCGCTACCACTTCGGTTCGCTCGGACGGCGGCGTGGCTGGATGGCGCTCACGCAGGCAGCGCTGTTCGTGGCCATCGGCACGATGGGCATGCTCGATCCGCTGACGCAAATTTCGCTGGTGGCGGCGATGGCCAGCCTGGTCGCCTTTTTGTCGGCCAGTCAGGATATCGTCGTCGATGCCTACCGGCGCGAAGTCTTGCCCGACAGCCAGCAAGGACTCGGTGCGGCGGTCTACGTCAACGCCTACAAGGTCGCCAGCATGGTGCCGGGTTCGCTGGCGCTGATCCTGGCTGACCGGATGCCGTGGCAACCGGTGTTCTGGATTACCGCCTCGTTCATGTTGCCTGGCCTGCTCTGCACGCTGCTGGTCAAGGAGCCGGAGCAATACGGCGAGCCGCCGAAAAATCTCGCGCAAGCCGTCACACTCCCGTTCCGTGAATTCATTGCCCGCGATGGATGGCGTCACGCATTGTGGATACTGGCGTTCATTTTCCTGTTCAAGCTGGGCGACAGCATGGCCACGGCCTTGTCGACCAAGTTCTATCTCGACCTCGGTTTCAGCATGACGCAGATCGGCGTCATCGCCAAGGCCACCGGCCTGTGGGCCAGTCTGGCTGGCGGCATTGTCGGCGGCATCTGGATGCTCAAGCTCGGTATCAACCGCGGGCTGTGGGTGTTCGGCGCGATCCAGGCCGTCGCCGTGCTCGGCTTTGCGTGGCTGGCGTTTGTCGGCCCCGATCCGCTGGTGCTCGGGATCGTGATTGCCTTCGAAGCATTCGGCAGTACCGGGCTGGGCTCGGCCGCTTTCGTCGCCTTCCTGTCGCGCGCCACCGACCCGCGCTATACGGCTACCCAGTACGCACTCTTCTCCAGCCTGGCAGCGGTGCCACGCACGTTCATCAATGCGTCAGCGGGCTACATCGTCGCCGAGACCGGCTGGTTTCTGTTCTTCTTCGTGTGCTTCGCGCTCACGATACCGGGGATGCTGATGTTGCCGAAGATCGCACCGTGGTCGCAGAAGCACTGAGTGCGTCCTGCAAAATCAGGTCGGCTGCCTTTTCGGCAATCATCATCGTCGGTGCATTGGTATTGCCGCCGATCAGGCGCGGCATGACCGAGGCATCGACTACGCGCAAGTGACGCAGGCCATGCACCCGCAATTGCGGGTCCACCACGGCCAGCGCATCAATGCCCATCTTGCAGGTGCCGACCGGATGGTAAATCGTGTCCGAGTGGGTGCGAACGTACTGCTCCAGTTCAGCCTCGGTGCGGACGTTTTCGGTGTACAGCTCCTTGTCGCGGTAACTCGCCAGTGCCGGCGCATGCAGGATGTTGCGCATGGTCCGGGTGCCTGCCAGCAGTAGCTGCAGATCGCGCTCGTCCGACAGGAATTGCGGATCGATGCGCGGTGGTGCCAGCGGATCAGCATTGTTGAGGGACACCGTGCCGCGCGAGGCTGGCCGCACCACGCAGACGTGGCAGGAAAAGCCGTAGCCCAGATGCAGTTTGCGGGCGTGGTCATCGACAATCGAGATACAGAAATGCAATTGCAAGTCAGGCCGCGACACCTCGGGCGACGATTTGAAAAATGCGCCTCCCTCGGCAAACGGCGTGGCCATGATGCCGGTGCCATCGCGCCGCCACTGCCGGTACGCGCCGATATGATCGATCAGCGCACCGAGACCAATGCCAAACAGGTTGGTGTCTTTCGAGCGGAACGACATCACGCAATCCAGATGATCCTGCAAGTTTTTTCCGACGCCCTCCAGCACCTGCACCGGCGCGATACCGTGCCGATCCAGCTCGGCGCGCGGACCGACGCCGGACAGCATCAGCAACTGCGGCGAATTGAATGCGCCGCCACTGAGCACGACTTCGCGACTTGCCTGTACCTGAAGTATCTTGCCGTCCTGCTGGTATTCGATGCCGATGGCGCGCTGGCCATCGAACAGGATGCGGCGCGCATGGGCGCGGGTCAGCACAGTCAGATTGCTGCGCTCCATGACCGGATGCAGATAAGCCGCCGCCGCCGAGCAGCGCTGGCCATTGCGCTCGCCCTGATGGAATTGCGTCACCTGATACAGGAACGCGCCTTCCTGCACCGGACCGTTGTAATCGGGGTTGGGCGCGATGCCATTTTCGGCGCAGGCATCGACGAAGGCTTGCGAGATCGGGCGCGGGCTTTGCTGTTCGGCCACCTGCAACGGACCGCTGTCACCGCGCAAAGCACTGGCACCGCGCTGGTTGTTTTCCGACTTTTTAAAGTACGGCAGCACCTCGGCATATGACCAGCCGTCGCAGCCGAGGCTGGCCCATTCATCGTAATCGGCCGCATTGCCGCGCACGTATAGCATCGCATTGATCGCCGACGAACCACCGAGTGCCTTGCCGCGTGGCTGATAACCGGTGCGTCCGGCCAGACCGGCTTGTGGCACCGTATCGAAGGCCCAGTTATTGATCTTCACCGGCTTGCCCGGCATCATCGCGACCACGCCGGCAGGCAGGCGGATCAGCAGGTCGCGGCCATCGCCGCCGGCTTCGAGCAGGCATACGCGGTATTTGCCGTCGGCACTCAGGCGCGCCGCCAGCACGCAGCCGGCGGACCCGCCACCGACAATGACGAAATCGAAGTCGGTCTTCATGGCTGCTCCTTGGCCACCAGCCCATGACGCGCCATCAGCCGGTCGCGCTGGCCCGGTGCAAAGTTGATCCGGTCCGGATCGCGTCCGACTGCAGCGACCAGTCGCCGGTCCATCATGGCAAACCAGAGCGGTGGAAAATACGCCACCGGGAACATGCCGAAATAACCGTTCGGCAGCTGTGGTGCGGCATCGAAATGGCGCAGCGACTGGAAGCGTCGCAGCGGATGGGCATGGTGATCGGAATGACGTTGCAGATGGAACGTGGCCCAGTTCGAAAAGACATGGTTGCTGTTCCACGAATGCTGCGGCTTGCAGGATTCAGTACGGCCGTTCGGCCTGACCTGACGCAGCAAACCGTAGTGCTCGATGTAGTTGGCCGAGGTCAGCTGGAAGTTCGACCACAGCGCCGCCGGTAACAAAAACAGCAGTACCTGCGGACCGAGCCACAGACACAGCGCTCCCCACAGCGCAAACGTGATCAGCGCCGGCTGCAGGACCGCATTGTGCAGCGACCAGAGCGGCAGACCCTCCGCATGCAGGCGCGTGCGTTCGAGTCGCCACGCACGCTGGAACGCGCCCGGCATTTCGCGCAACACGAAACGCCAGATCGATTCGCCCATGCGCGACGATGCCGGGTCGTCAGGCGTGGCGACATCGCGGTGATGGCCACGATTGTGTTCGACCGTGAAATGGCCGTAACCCGACGGTGCCAGAATCAGCCGCGCCAGCCATTGTTCGAGCGGCGCGCGCTTGTGGCCGATCTCGTGGCCGAGATTGATGCAGAAGCCGCCGACGCCGCCGGTGGCCAGAATCAGCCCGAGTTGCGCTTGCCAGGACAGCACCACGCTCTGGCTGAACCAGGCCGCGTAAATGAACGCAGCCCACAGCAGCGGCACCAGCGCAAACGTGACACGCCGGTAATACGGATCGGCGTCCAGCGCCGGCACGGCCGACTCCGGCGGATTGCTGGTATCGGTCCCCAGCGCCAGATCGATCAGCGGTGCGATGCAATACGTGAAGATGACCGGCAGCCACAGCATCAGCGTCACCGGATGCCATTGCCAGAGCAGCGGGCCGGTGGCGATCGACATCGGGATCAGCAGCGAGAGAATCCAGGCAAAACGTTTGTGGTCGACATACGGCACCACGGGGGCGGAAGTTGACATGCAGTTGGTCTCCATCATCGTTGAAATACGCGGTAATCTGAGCTACCGATGCAGTACAGTGTGCGACGCTTTTGATGCGACCGCCACCGATGCCGATGCCACGAATTCGTCTTAATGTGACAACCACTTTTTGATAGGACACGATGCCTGCCAACGCCGCCGGGTTTCGCGCGACCATGCTGACGCCGCCCATTTATGCGCGGCAATTGCGCATGCTGTTGCAGCAAGGCGCGATTGATGGCGATCAGGTGCTGGCTGCCGCGCAGCTCGACTGGGCCACGCTGCTCACCGATGACCGTCGCCTGTCGCAGGACACCGTGACCCGGTTGGTGACTTCGGCCATGACCGCTACTGGCAAGCCCTGGCTGGGGCTGGATCTGGCCGCCAGCTTGCCGGTCACCGCGCACGGTGCGCTGGGTATTGCGGCAGTCACGGCACGGGATATCGCCGGCTTGCTGGTAGTGCTGGAGCGGTACAGCAGCTTGCGCAACGCGGCGTTTTCATGGGAGTTGCAGATCACGCCGCAGGGTGCCGTGTTGCAGGCAACCGAGCAGGCCGACTGGGGCGAGGCGCGCGGTTTCGTGCTCGACATGATGGTTGGCGCAGTGCTGCACCTGATCGCTGCGGCATTGGGTCAGTTACCGGCCGGACTGCGCGTCGAGATGCCGATTGCCGCGCCTCAGTGGGTGGCGCAATACCGGCGCTACTTGCCAGTAGAAATAAGTTTTGGGCGGTCTGCGCTGGCGTTTCATGTTGACCGGCAGGCGTGCAGTCTGGCGTGTCTCGGTGCCGACCGGCATGGACATGCGGTGGCCTGCGCCGAGTGCGACGACGCGCTGGCCGAACAGGCGGGTCGCAGCATCGCTCAGCAGGTGACGGCACTGCTGGCGGTCGCACCGGCGGGGCGTTATCCGCAACTGGTGGAGGTGGCCAGCGCCTTGGGTCTGACCCCGCGCACGCTGATGCGCCGCCTGCACGCCGACCATGCGACGTTTCAGCAGTTGCTCGACGCGGCCCGTCAGACCCGTACGCTCTGGCTGCTGCAACACAGTCGCTGCAGCATCGAAGAGATCGCCGCGCAACTCGGTTATGCCGACACCTCCAACTTCAGCCGGACGGTGCGGCGCTGGTTTGGCGTGACACCGCTAGGGCTGCGTCAGCGCGATTGCTGAGCTCAGGCGTCGTACTCGATCGTCAGCGGCGCATGGTCCGAAAACCGCTCGTCCTTGTAAATCGCCACGGCTTTCGCCGTCGCTGCGATGCCGGGTGTGGCGATCTGGTAGCTGGTTCGTTAAAAACCAACATTTAATTCAAATTTACTGCAGCCGTGCCACAAACACGGGGATGGCATCAAGGTGATGAAATCGTAGCCTTCCTGCACTCTGCCAGATCCGATAGACTGCGAATTCTGGTGTTGTGGTCGGTGCAAACACCAAGCTGACAGCGGCAGAGTCGAGAGCTTCCCTTTTCGGTAAAAAACAGATTGGGTGCTTGGCCGAGTGATCAGTTAATCAAAAGTCATGTTCACCAGTACGATGTCCGAAAGAGCAACAGGGAATAACCACGATGAAGCCACTGACCCTTGCAAACGTTGAGTCCGAACTTAGCTACGCTTATTTGCATGCCATTGCGTCACACGCTCAGTGCGGATGCAAGGTAACCAGTCGGCATGAGGACAATGCAGGAGTCGATGCCCAATTGGTCGGTTGGGGCCCGTTTGCTGGTGGAGGCTATCGGACAGAAGTGGATATTAAAATTCAGCTGAAAGCCACGATTGCCCCGCCTGCGACCGTCGGTGATCATTTTTCTTATTGTTTTCGCGGGATCGCGCAGTACAACGATTTGCGCTCTGATGCAGTTGCCACTCCGAGAATTTTGGTTGTACTCTTCTTGCCAAAGGCGTATGAGGAATGGATTACTCATTCAGAGGAGGCGCTTTCTTTGCACCGTTGCGCCTATTGGGTCAGTTTGCGTGGTGCGCCAATTTCGGTCAACGACACTGCGCAGACGGTCTACATTCCGAAAGCCCAACGCTTTGACAGCACGGGTCTCGTTTCACTGATGACGCAACTTTCCAGAAATGACATTCCGATGTACCAGGAGATATTGACATGACATCGGTCACATTGGTCGCACCGACTGACTTGAGAGATTTTCTCAAGGCGCAAGGGTGGTCGCTGGTTGAGAAGGCGCTGGATGACCGGCTATATGTTTTGGAAAATAGCCGTTTTGAGCGTCGACAACTGGTTTTCCCGATGGATATGACGGCACCCGATTTCGTTGACGCTATTGGCTCCGTTTTCTCAAAACTTGCTGATTTGATGTCCGTGCCGCAAGAGCGGCTTGTTTCAAGGGTCATGTCCGTGAGGGATGATGTTTTACGCTTGCGCGTTTTCTTTGATGGAAACGACAGTGCCCTGCCGTTGAGTTTTGCCACGATGTTGGTCAGCAGTACGGAAAAGTTGTTGAAGGCGGGTGCCTGTACAGTCTTGCGTCCACGCGCGCATCATCCGCGCTTGACTCTTAGTGAAGCCTCTCAGTTCGTTGAGAAGGCTCGTTTTGGTCAGACGGAAAACGGCAGCTTTATCTTGCGGGTCGCCTGCCCTGTCAATTCGATGGAAGTCCAAGGATCCTTAACTCTTGAAAGTGATCCCCCTCCCTTTGTTCGGCAAGTAACACAGACTATTCAGCGCGCGTTGTCGCAATTGACGATGGCCATCGAGGCGGACACGCTGGACAAATTTGTTGACGAGTTAAAGTCGTGTGATCAGCCGCTCGTTTCGTCGAATTTATGTGAGGCGATTTACTCGATGCACGACGATGTAGTCGACAATTCATTGGATGTCGGATTCGACTGGTCGCTGCTGTATCTGCCTCCCGTAGACGTAGCTCCCCGGCCGGTTCGCATTCAGCGGGATTATTTTTCGCGCATAGAAGAGGTCCGTCGAGAGTTGCGTGCATCAGAGCGCCATCAACGTGACACTTTTATCGGAACCGTCGAACGGCTTGAGGGAGAGATGGGAGTCGATGGACGTCGGTCCGGAGTCGTTGTTCTCTCCCTTCTTTTGCCTGACGAAGGTGAGTCTGTTCGCGTACGTACAGTTCTCTCTGCAGACAACTACGCCATTGCCGACCAGGCCCACATGAATAACGGGGCGTACGTTCGTGTGACTGGGTGCCTGCGTCCCGGCAGGCAGCCACGACAAATGACGGACATGACGACATTTGAACTTCTTCAATCTTGACGCGTCTCGGCACAGAAAAGGTGGACCCTATTTTGCATAGGAACTTCCAATCATGCCCACGAAACGTCAAGTCTTGGTGTCGTAATTGATCGTTAAGGGTGCATGGTCCGAAAACCGCTCGTCCTTGTAAATCGCCACGGCTTTCGCCGTCGCTGCGATGCCGGGTGTGGCGATCTGGTAATCGAGGCGCCATCCGACATTGTTGGCCCAGGCCTGGCCGCGGTTGCTCCACCAGGTGTATTGCTCGGCACGTTCGTCGACCCGGCGAAAGACGTCGACCAGCGCGACTTCGTCAAACAGGCGCGTCAGCCAGGCCCGCTCTTCGGGCAGGAAGCCGGAATTCTTCTTGTTGCCCTTCCAGTTCTTCAGATCGATTTCCTTGTGCGCGATATTCCAGTCGCCGCAGATGACGACTTCGCGCCCGCTCGCCTTGAGTGCCGCCAGGTGCGGCAGGAAGACCTCCATGAAACGGAACTTTGCCAGTTGCCGTTCTTCGCCGGAGGAACCCGACGGGCAGTACACCGAGATGATGCTCAGGTCGCCGTAGTCGCACTGGACGTAGCGTCCTTCGGCATCGAATTCGGGATTGCCGAAGCCGGTGATGACCTTGTCCGGCAGGCGCTTGCTGTAAATACCGGCACCCGAGTAACCCTTCTTTTCAGCATAGTGAAAATAGCCGTGGTAACCGTCTGGTGCCAGCATTTCGGGCGACATGTCGGCGGCCTGGGCCTTGAGCTCCTGAACGCAAATGAAGTCGGCATCCTGCTTGGCCATCCAGACAAAGAAACCTTTTTTGCTGGCCGAACGGATGCCATTAAGATTGGCGGCGATGATTTTCAGCATGAGGGAGAGTATCGGGTGAGTGGTGCCCAAGGATACCTGATCAGTCCGCGTTCACACCGGTGTCGTGCGATCGTCTCGCTGTTGCAAGGCCTTGCGCAACGAACTGATGCAGTTGTTGCAGCGCGACCTGCAGTTCAGCGAGCAGGACCACGGCCGTTTCGCGATCGCCATCGAGCAGAACCACCTCGGTGGCACTGGCCACCCTGGCCAGTTGCTCGGCGCCCAGAACACGGGCGCTGCCGGACAAGCCGTGCGCCAGTGCCGCCGCGCTGGCGGTATCGCCGTCACCCAGCAGGCAATGGGCTTGGGCGATGTCATCGCTGGTCGAACGCAGGAATTGCTGCAACAAGGTCGCGAACTTCTGGTCGTCGCCACCGAAGCTGCGCAACGCATGCGCACAATTGAGGATCGCCAGCGCGGCCGTATCGTCGCCGCCGGCAGTCGTTGTCATGGTGAACTGACCCGGGCTGTTCGTCAGGCCGTTGAGCATCGCCAGCAAATCGCTGACGTCGAGTGGCTTGGCAATGACTCCGGACATGCCGGCTTGCCGAAAGGACTCGCGGTCCTGGCGTCGCGCCGAGGCGGTCAGCGCAATAATCGGCAACAGGGCCATGCCAGGTTCGCCGCGCATCACACGGGTCGCCTCATAGCCGTCCATGACGGGCATCCGGATATCCATCAGTACCGCAGCAAACGGCGATGCGTGCCGTGTCACCGACTGACGCAGCGCCTCCACTGCCGCCTGTCCGTTGGATGCCAGTTCCACGCTGGCACCGGCACCGGTCAGGGTCTGCTCGATCACGATCTGGTTGATCAGATTGTCTTCTGCCACCAGAAAATGCATCCCGGCGAGACGCTCGTCCTTGTTCGTCGTGGTCAGTGCCGAAAACATCGTGCCCAGTTCGCCCAGGCAAGCTTGTCGTATGGTGTCGATCAGTGTTGCCGTTAGCAACGGCTTGGCTGCGATGCGATCGATACCCAGATCAGCGGTGGCGGCGGCAGCCTGTTCCAGTTTCCCCATGGGTGCCAGCAAAATGGTTGCCGGTAACAGCAGGCCGTCGATGGCATGGGCTTGCTGCAACAGCTCTGCGCCGTTCATGCCGGGCATGTCCCAGTCCAGCAGCATGACATCATGGTCTTCACCGGTTGCCGCGCTGCGCTGCAGTTCGGCCAGCGCGCTGGCACCGCTGTCGCACGTGGTGACGTGCCAGCCGGCGGCGATGCAGGGTCGCGACAGCAATGTCCGTGCCTTCGGATGGTCATCGACGATCAGCACGCGTAACCCGGCCAGCGGTCGCGGTGCCGTACCCGGCAATCCGGCACGCGCAAGTTCGACGCAGAAGCAGAACGTGCTGCCCTGGCCGGGTGTGCTGTCCACGGTGATGGTGCCACCCATCAGGTCGGCCAGTCGTTTGCTGATGGCCAGGCCCAGTCCGGAGCCGCCGTAACGGCGGGTCGTTGACGTGTCGGCTTGGGTAAAGTGCTCGAAAATAGTGGTCTGCTGGGCCAGCGGTATGCCGATGCCGGTATCCCTGAAAACAAATTGCAACGCGACCCTGCTGGTGCCAACAGCCTGGCAGCGCAATTGCATCACGATGGTGCCGGTGTCGGTAAATTTGACCGCATTGCTGGTCAGGTTCAGCAGGACTTGCTGGAGCCGCATGCTGTCGCCGACCAGCATGTCGGGAACGTCGGGAGCGATGTCAAAACAGGCTTCGACCGGTTTGTCGCCCAACCCGATGCCGATCACCGTGGCCGTGGTGCGCAGGATCGCGTCCAGCGAAAAGGCCTGATGTTCGAGTTGCAGCTTGCCGGCTTCGATACGGGAAAAATCCAGGATGTCATCGATCATTATTTGCAATGCTTCGGCCGAAAGCAGGATCTTGTCGGCATGATCGCGCTGACGCTGACCCATCGGCGAATCCCCCAGCAGTCGCGTCAGTCCGATGACGGCATTGATCGGCGTGCGCAGTTCGTGGCTCATGGTGGCGAGGAAATCACTCTTGGCCCGGTTGGCCGATTCGGCGGCATCCCGGGCTTGTTCGAGTTCGAGGGTACGCGAACTGACCAGTGCTTCAAGATCATTGCGGTACCGGTCGAGCTCGTTTTGCGCCCGCATGCGTTCGGTGATGTCCTGGACGGTGCCGCGCAATCCGACGATCCTGTCGCGTGAATCGCGGATCGCTTCGCTACAGTAGTGTGCCCAGAAGGTCTCGCCAGTGAGTCGACGTGCTTGTATTTCGAGCTCACACGCCTGGCCGGTGGTGGCGGTCCGGCGCAGTGCCCGTTCGAGGATGTTCCAGTCCGCGAGCGCGAACATGGTGTCTTTTTGTCCGCTAAGGACGGGAATCGTCGTGCGGCCAAACATTCTGCAGATCTCGGCTGATGCCTCGACTACCTCGCTGCCCATCGTCCAGTTCCAGCTACCCATGCGGCTCAAGCGCTGTGCCGTCAAGAGTTCGATATCGCGTTCGCGCAGCACGCGCTGGCGCTTCGCCAGCAGCCGGGCGGTGCCAGCCATGGCTAGGGCGACGTCATCGGCTTCGCGAAAGTACACCGGCGAAATCTGCATGGGTTCTCCGGCTTCCAGCGCCCGTGCCGGTGCCGTCAATGCATTGACCGAACGGGCGATCCGGTTGCCCATGAACCAGGCTAATCCGCCACCGGTACCAAACATCAGCAGCAAGACCAGTCCGAAGAGCGAAATGCGTTGCTGCAAGTCGTCTTCGAGGATGGAGCGCGGCACCCCGATCGCCACATACCAGCCCGAGGCGGGAGCACGACTGAGCACGCTGCGCATCACCGTACCGTCTTGCGTCGTTACGTCGAACAGGTCGCTGTGGTGATCTTGCATGGCACGCCAGAGTGACGGGCTGGCAGCACTTCCGGCCGGCTGATTGCCAAAGGTCCGAGCAACGATTCTGCCCTGACGATCGAAAACGCCCACTTCCCAATCCGATGGCCGCGATTGGCTTCTCAGAAAGGCATCGAACTTGTCGGTGAAGATGCTGATACCGAGGCTGTAGGTAACTTTGCCATCGATGAATACAGGCACATCGACACTGGTGAGGGTGCGGCGAGCAAGTGCGCCCACATAAACGCCTGAAACGACAGGTCGGCCGCTGGCAAAGACTTGTCGTACCAGCTCCGGGTTGGCATGCATTGGCAGCGCAGTACCATAGGGCCTCTGCGTATTGAGCAGTTGCTGACCATTACCGTCGCTGAGAACTACCTGCGAACCGAGGTCGGATTTTTGTAATACCTCGGTCAACTGGCGATGCAGCGCGGGGAAATCGCTTCGCGTGAAATGACCGGATGTGGCCAGTGCCTCGGCAACCTTGCGCGCATCAAGTAATTCATTGTCAATCGCCAGTGCCAGGCTTTTTGCTATGCGGCTTGCTTCCCGCTCCAGCTCCTGTTGTTCCTGACGGTACTGGCGATAGATCAGCGTGGTTACCCCGATGATCCCGGGTAGCAGGACTGTGAGCACCAGCAACAGCAACAACGAGCGCACTGACCAGCGCGGGCGATGACGGTGCGGAGCAGGAATGACGTTAATCGTCACCGGATCAGGCGGAGTGTCAATGGAACACCTATTTACAGAAGAAAGACGCAAGCATGAGGTTGCCGGATGGTATAAAGAAAAAAGCAATAGATGGTTGCATGTCGACATCATTGCACAGGTTTCCCTCATCGCCGTCCTGTCTGTGATGTTTGCTGAAATTTTTAGGTCATAACTTCGGATTTCCGGGCATAACTCTTGCTGCCGTTCAACGAATCTGGCGGAGATCGCATTAAAATGGCGGGGCACCACCTCATACTGACCAAAATCGGTCAGCACTACCCAGTGCGGCCTGTCTCAAAGGGAAAAAATGAACAATTTACGTCAGCAATTCATCGCGTTCGCTGTTGACAGCGGCGTCTTGCGCTTCGGCGAATTCGTCACCAAGGCAGGGCGGTTGTCACCGTATTTTTTTAATGCGGGAGCGTTCAACGATGGGGCCACGCTCGGCACGCTGGCGCAGTTCTATGCGCAGTCGCTGCTCGACGCCGGGATTGAATTCGATATGTTGTTCGGTCCGGCCTACAAGGGCATCACGCTGGCCTCAGCGACTGCCGTGGCGCTGGCCGGCAAGGAGCGCAACGTACCGTTTGCCTTTAACCGGAAAGAAGCCAAGGACCATGGCGAAGGCGGCACGATCGTCGGTGCTGCCTTGCAGGGCCGTGTCGTCATCATCGACGATGTCATTTCTGCCGGCACCTCTGTGCGCGAATCAGTCGACCTGATCCGCGCGGCCGGTGCGGTGCCTTGCGCGGTCCTGATTGCGCTGGACCGGATGGAGCGTTCGGGCAAGGATGGTGCCCTGTCGGCCGGATCAGCGGTGCAGGAAGTGAGCCAACTTTATGGTATCCCGGTCATCTCGATCGGTAACCTGGCGGACCTGCTGGAATATCTCGGACGTGCCGATGGCCACGCCGAATTGCAGCGACACCGGCCAGCGATCAGCGCTTACCGCGAACGCTACGGTGTGGCCTAAGCCCAACTACGCGACGACGCGATGCGCACCATCACGCTAGCCCTGCTGATGTTGTTCCTGACCGGGATGCCAGGATGGGGGCTGGCGGAAATTTATGTGTGCAAGGATGTGAATGGGCGGACCATCACTGCGGACCGACCAATTCCGGAATGTGCGTCGCGCGCGATGCGTGAGCTGGGAAGCAATGGTGTCGTGCTGCGCGAGATCCCTGCGCCGTTGACAGCGGCGCAACGCAACCAGCAACAGATTGACAACGCCCGGCTGCAGGCCGATGCCGATGCCGCACTGGAGTTGCGCCGGCGTGATACCGCCATCCTCGAGCGCTTTCGTAGCGAGTTGGAAATCGAGGCAGCACGCAAGCGGGCGGTCGCCGACGTGAATGAAAAAATCCGTCAGCAACGCTACATATCGACGCTGGCCGACCAGCATTTAAAAGAAACCCTGGCCCAGGCCGCGCAGGCGACGAAGAAAAATATCGTCCCGCCACCCTTGGCACGCAAGGTCGAGCAGGCGCAGAGTGCCGTCACTTCAGAGCAGAACCTGATGCAATCGCACCAGCTCGAATTGCTCAGGGTGAACGCCTGGTTTGACGATACGCTCAAGCGCTACCGCGAACTGACAGGCAGCGCGACGCCGCGCTAGCCGGGTCGGTCAGCTGGCCAGTTTTTGTTTCAGCAGTTCGGTCAACTGGGCCGGATTGGCTTTGCCGCGCGAGGCTTTCATGGCTTGTCCAATCAAGGCATTGAAAGCCTTTTCTTTGCCGGCACGAAATTCTTCGACCGACTTCGGATTGGCAGCCAGCACCTCGTCGATGATGGCCTCCAGCGCCCCGCTATCCGAAATTTGCTTGAGCCCCATCGACTCGATCAGCTGGTCGGCCAGCAACGGTTCGACCGACCTGGCTTCCCACATTGCCGCAAAAATTTCCTTGGCAATCTTGTTCGAGATGGTGCCATCGCCGATGCGCTGCAACAGCAGCGCGAGCTGGGCCGGACTCACCGGTGCCTGGCCCGGATCGATGCCATCGCGATTGACCGCCGATGCCAGATCGCCCATCAGCCAGTTAGCTGCCTGCTTGGCCTGATCCTTGCCAACGAGTGTCGCGACCGCTTCGAAATACAGTGCCATTGCCTTCGATTGCGTGAGCACGGCCGCATCGTAATCGGTCAGGCCGAAGTCGCCGATGAAGCGGGCCCGCATCGCGCCCGGCAGTTCCGGCATCGCTGCCTTGACCTGCGCAATCCAGTCGGCACTGATGACAAGCGGCGGCAAATCGGGGTCCGGAAAATAGCGGTAATCCTGCGCGTCTTCCTTGCTGCGCATCGAGCGGGTTTCCTTGCGGTCCGGATCGTACAGCCGGGTTTCCTGCACCACGCGGCCGCCGTCTTCGATCAGATCGATCTGGCGCCGTACCTCGAAATTGATCGCCTCTTCAAGAAAGCGGAACGAGTTCAGGTTCTTGACTTCGCAACGGGTACCGTACTGTTCCTGGCCGACCGGCCGCACCGAGACATTGGCGTCGCAGCGAAACGAGCCTTCCTGCATGTTGCCGTCGCAAATGTCGAGCCACATCACCAGCGAATGCAGCGCCTTCGCATAGGCGACGGCTTCGGCTGCGCTGCGCATGTCCGGCTCGGTGACGATTTCAAGCAGCGGTGTACCGGCCCGGTTCAGGTCGATGCCGGTCATGCCCTGATAATCTTCATGCAGCGACTTGCCGGCGTCTTCTTCGAGATGCGCGCGCGTCAGTTGCACGGTGCGCAGTTCGGTCTTGCCGTCGCGCTCGAAAACAAACGACACGCGACCGCCCTGTACCACCGGGATCTCGAACTGGCTGATCTGGTAACCCTTGGGCAGGTCCGGATAAAAGTAGTTTTTACGCGCGAACACCGAGCTGGGCGCGATCACGGCATCGACCGCCAGACCGAACTGGATGGCCCGTTCTACTGCGCGCTTGTTCATCACCGGCAGCGCACCCGGCAACGCCAGGTCTACCAGCGACGCCTGCGTGTTCGGCTCGGCTCCGAAACGAATCGCCGAGCCACTGAAAATTTTGGACTGGGTGGTCAGCTGTGTATGCGTTTCCAACCCGATGACGACTTCCCATTGCATGATGATTCCTTGTTTTTATGTGCTGCTGATTACTGTTTGCCAGCCTGATCGTAGCGGCAGGTGCCGCTGTCCAGATCGATCACGATCTCCGAAAAATTGATCCGCGAGCCACACAGCGCCGGGCAGGTCGGTTTGACCTGGACCGTGTTGCCGTCGCGCTCAAGCCGGATCGTGCAATTGAGTCCGCGCTCGAAGTTGTAGCCTCGCTTGAGGCGTGCCGCGCCGCCGTCCTTCAAAGCCACCCGCCATGCCGCAGTCGAACCTTCGCCGCGGACTTCCGCCCGCAAGCCATCGTCGTCATCGATGTTGCAATCGTAGCCGTGCGTCGAGCGAAAAATTGCCGATTCCCAGCGAAACGTCTTCACGGTCGTGCCATCGAGATCGATCTCGCCGGTGTCCGCATACGTGATCGGATCGCCGCCATCATCGCTCGCCAGACTGCAGGCGAAGCGCGTCGACAGCGTCTGCGCGCCGGCGGTCGCTGCACAAAAAAACAGCAGGAGCGTGGTTGCAATGGTGGCGAGGACGTAGCGCATCGTGCGTCTCAGTCGGCCGGTTGCATCAGGTGCCAGCTGGTCGCTTGCTGGTACTGGTGAGCGATATTGAGCAACTTCGCTTCCTCGAAATAATTGCCGATCAATTGCAGGCCGACCGGCCGTTTGCCATTGATGTCGCCCTGCCCGAATCCGCACGGCACCGACATGCCCGGCAAGCCGGCCAGGCTGGTCGACAACGTGTAAATATCAGCCAGATAGTTGGCTACCGGATCATCGGCTTTTTCACCAAGGTTCCAGGCCACCGTTGGCGAGACCGGTCCCATGATGACATCGCACTGCGTGAACGCCTGCTGGAAATCCTGCGCAATCAGGCGACGGATTTTTTGGGCCTTCAGGTAGTACGCATCGAAGTAGCCATGCGACAGCACATAGGCACCAACCAGAATGCGCAGCTTGACTTCCTCGCCAAATCCTTCGGCACGGGTGCGCTTGTACATCTCGGTCAGATCGCTGTATTTCTCGGCGCGATGGCCGTAACGCACGCCATCGAAACGACTCAGGTTCGACGAGGCTTCGGCGGGTGCGATCACGTAATACGCCGGGATCGACAGCTCGGTGTTAGGCAGCGAAATATCGACCAGCGTGGCACCCAGCTTTTCGTAGTCGGCCAGCGCAGCGCGCACGGCCAGCTCGACATCGGCGGCTAATCCCGGACCGAAATATTCCCGCGGCACGCCGATGCGCAAGCCGCGCAGGTCGTTGTTGAGGTCGCGTGAAAAATCTTCATCGGGACGTTGCAGACTGGTCGAATCACGTTCATCGAAACCGGCCATGGCCGACAGCAGCAGCGCACAATCTTCGGCGCTTTGCGCCATTGGTCCGCCTTGATCGAGCGACGACGCAAACGCGATCATGCCGAAGCGCGAGACGCGTCCGTAGGTCGGCTTGATGCCGGTGATGCCGCACATCGCCGCTGGCTGGCGGATCGAGCCACCGGTATCGGTGCCGGTGACAGCCGGTGCCAGTCGCGCCGCGACCGCCGCTGCCGAGCCGCCGGATGACCCACCCGGAATGGCGTTCTTGTCCCACGGATTGCGTACCGGACCAAAGAACGAATTCTGGTTCGATGAGCCCATCGCAAATTCATCGCAGTTGAGTTTGCCCAGCGTGACCATGCCAGCCTTGCCGAGTCGTTCGACTACGGTGGCATCGAACGGGCTGGTGTAATTGGCCAGCATTCTCGAGCCGGCGGTGGCACGCCAGTCGCGCGTGACAAAGATATCCTTGTGCGCAATCGGAATGCCGGTCAGCGCGGTATGGTCTTCGCAGGCCAGTCGCTGGTCGGCGACGGCCGCCTGTTGCAGCGTCAGTTCCGGGTCGACATGCAGGAACGCGTTGAGGTCGCTGGTGTCGATGCGCGCCAGAAAGTGCTGTGCCAGTTCGGTGGCCGAGACCTGCCTGGATTGCAGCAGTGCCGACAATTGCTTGAGTGATTTGGTATGCATGGAGACTCTTTAATCGAGGACTTTGGGCACCAGGTACAAGCCGTCCTGGGTGGCCGGTGCGGGTTGTTGATACGCCTCGCGGTGGTTGGTTTCGGTGACGACATCGTCGCGCAGACGTAGCGACAGGTCGTCCGGCGTCGCGCTGTGCAGCGCAAAAATCGGATGGCTCAGCGGTTCCACGCCAGTGGTGTCGACAGCCTGCATCTGCTCGACCAGCGCGAAGATTTCATTGAGCTTGGCAAGCGATTTTTTTGCTTGCGCGTCGGTCAGTTCAAGATGGGCCAGATTGGCCAGGACAGTAACGTTCGAGAGAGTAAGCGACATGGCAGTAAGTCGCGCAGCGAGCGCGCCGGAAAATGAATCGGAAAGCACCAAAACACAATCAAAGGGCCGGTCGTTGCGGCTGGAAAAACCGCATCAGGACAGCATTTTGGCGGGTTTATAGAGGCAAATTTGCTTGAATTATAAGGTAGAATGCGGTGCGTCCTTCTGGATGGCGCCGAATCTCAGGCTGCCTCGGGTCGCGATTAAACATCACTCAACCCCATATCGAAACCGCGCACATTCGTTGCGCATCAGGACAATACATGTTTGGATTTCTCCGTAGTTACTTTTCCAATGACCTGGCGATCGACCTGGGCACTGCCAATACGCTGATTTATGTACGCGGTCAGGGCATCGTGCTCGACGAACCATCGGTCGTCGCCATCCGTCAGCAAGGCGGTCCGAACGGCAAGAAAACAATTCAGGCCGTCGGCCGCGAAGCCAAGCAGATGCTCGGCAAAGTGCCGGGCAACATCGAAGCCATCCGGCCGATGAAAGACGGCGTCATCGCCGACTTCACCGTCACCGAGCAAATGCTCAAGCAATTCATTCGCATGGTGCATGACTCCAAGCTGTTCAAGCCGTCGCCGCGCATCATCATTTGCGTGCCGTGCGGCTCGACGCAGGTCGAGCGCCGCGCAATTCGCGAGTCGGCGCTTGGCGCGGGCGCGTCGCAAGTATTCCTGATCGAAGAGCCGATGGCTGCTGCCATCGGTGCCGGTCTGCCGGTGTCGGAAGCAACCGGTTCGATGGTCGTCGACATCGGCGGCGGGACTACTGAAGTCGGTATCATTTCGCTCGGCGGCATGGTCTACAAGGGGTCGGTGCGGGTCGGTGGCGACAAATTCGACGAAGCCATCGTCAACTACATCCGCCGCAACTACGGCATGCTGATCGGCGAGCAAACCGCCGAAGCGATCAAGAAAGAAATCGGTTCGGCCTTTCCGGGTTCGGAAGTGCGCGAAATGGAAGTCAAGGGTCGCAACCTGTCCGAAGGCATTCCGCGCTCGTTCACGATTTCGAGCAATGAAATCCTCGAAGCGCTGACCGATCCGCTCAACAACATCGTCTCGGCCGTCAAGAACGCGCTCGAGCAGACTCCGCCGGAACTCGGTGCCGACATTGCCGAAAAAGGCATGATGCTCACTGGCGGTGGCGCATTGCTGCGCGACCTCGATCGCTTGCTGATGGAAGAAACCGGCTTGCCGGTGATCGTCGCCGAAGACCCGCTGACCTGCGTCGTGCGTGGTTCCGGCATGGCGCTCGAACGGATGGACAAGCTGGGGTCAATTTTCTCGTACGAGTAAGCTGGCGAAGCAGGCTGGCAAAGTCAGCCCGCCTTCGTCACGCCATGTTTTTCCCGTCGCCGTCACCGGCGCCGGTGCCACTCACCGCAAGCAGCCAGGACACCTGACAAGCATTAAATGGAATACAGCCCCCCGCCACTGTTCAAGCAAGGTGCTTCAGCACGCGTCAAAGTGGTGTTTTTCTCGCTGATTGCGATCATCTTGCTGGTGGTCGATTCGCACATGCAGTCACTGGCTTTGATCCGTCAAGTGGTGGGCACCGCGCTGTACCCGCTACAGATGGCGGCATTGTTGCCGCGCGACGCGCTCTATGGCGCGGGCGACTATTTCACGTCGTTGGCGTCGCTTGAACGCGAGAACAAAGCACTGCGTCGCGAGCAAGCGACCAACGCGCAAACGCTGCAACGCGCCCAGCAACTGTTCTCCGAGAATGCCCAATTGCGCAGGCTGCTCGGCACCAGCGAGCAGTTGCCCGTCAAATCCGTGATGAGTGAAATCCTCTATGACGCCCGCGATGTTTTCACGCGCAAGATCGTGCTGGACCGTGGCTCGCGCCACGATGTTGCGCTCGGCCAGCCGGTCATCGACGATACCGGCGTGGTCGGGCAAATCACGCGGGTTTTTCCGCTGACGTCCGAAGCCACACTGCTGACCGACAAGGACGAGGCGATTCCGGTGCAGGTCGTGCGTAACGGCTTGCGTAGCGTGGCTTACGGGCGTGGTCAGAGTGGCTTGCTCGATTTGCGCTTCATGCCGTCCAATGCCGACATCCGCAAGGGCGACATCCTGGTCACTTCGGGCATCGACGGGGTGTACCCGGGCGGCTTGTCGGTGGCAACAGTCGTCGAGGTTGAAAACAAGTCCGGCGGCACGTTCGCGACGATCGTCTGCCAGCCGTCGGCAGGCATCGATCGCCACAAGCAACTGCTGATCCTGCTGGCGCAGCCGATGTCTGCACCGCGACCGCCGCCTGACAATCCGGGCGTCAAGAAGAATGCCACCGGCAGGACGCGTTTGTCCGGTCCGGTCAAGGAATTGCCGGCACCACTGACGCCGCTGCCTGCCACGACCATCCGGAGAGCACTGCAATGAGCCAGCCGCATTACATCCTGTTGCCGGCCAGTCCGCTGTTCATCGCAGCCAGCCTGATCGGTGCTTTCCTGTTGAACCTGCTGCCCTGGGGCGGCATGGTTGGCGTGCCCGATTTTGTCGCGCTGGTGGTGGTATTCTGGAGCATCCATCAGCCGCGTAAAGTTGGTATTGGTCTGGCGTTTTGTCTGGGCTTGCTGATGGATGTGCACAATGCTTCGCTGCTGGGCGAGAACGCACTGGTCTACACGCTGCTGTCCTATCTGGCCATCATGATCCATCGGCGCGTGCTGTGGTTTCCGGTGCGCACCCAGGCACTGCATATTCTGCCGCTACTGCTGATCACGCAGGTCGTGCAGCTGGTGATCCGTTTGTGGGCGTCCGGCAAATATCCGGGCTGGCTGTTTTTTACGGAGTCACTGGTCTCGGTGGCGCTATGGCCGCTGGTGACCTGGTTGCTGCTGGCACCACAACGCCGTGCGGTCAACCGCGATGATACGCGTCCGATCTGATTGCTATTTCCCTTTTCCATTTCACCGCGTTCCTACCTCCTGAGCGGGCATGACTGAATTCAAGAATACCGAACGCGAACTGCATTTCTTCCGGATCCGGGTCGTGGTCGCGGGACTGTTTGCGTTTTTCTGTTTCAGTTTGCTGGCGGCCCGCTTTGTCTGGTTGCAGGTTTACCGGCACGATCACTACGCGGCCCAGGCCGAAGACAACCGGATTTCGGTAGTGCCGGTGGTGCCGAACCGGGGCTTGATCCTGGACCGCAATGGCGTGGTGCTGGCGCGTAATTTTTCTGCCTACACGCTTGAAATCACGCCGTCCAAACTCAAGATCGACCTCGATGAAACCATTGACCAGTTAGCTGAACTCGTCGAGATCACGACCAAAGACCGCAAGCGTTTTCGCAAGCTGCTCGAAGACAACCGCAACTTTGAAAGCTCGCCCATCCGTACCCGTCTGACCGATGAAGAAGTGGCGCGCTTCACGGTACAGCGCTACCGTTTTCCCGGTGTCGAAATCCAGGCCAGACTGTTTCGCCAGTACCCGCTTGGCGCGACGGCTTCCCATGTCACCGGCTACATTGGCCGTATCAGTTCGCGCGACGTTGCCGCGATTGAAGAGCGCGATGACAGCGCCAATTACAGCGGTTCCGACCACATCGGCAAGGAAGGCCTGGAGAAAAGTTACGAACAGCAATTGCACGGCATTACCGGCTACGAAGAAGTCGAAGTGTCGGCCGGCGGCCGTGCGGTGCGAACGCTGTCGCGCACGCCGGCCAGCCCTGGCAATAACCTGATCCTGTCGATCGATATCGAATTGCAGAAGGTGGTCGAAGAAGCCTTCGGTGATCACCGTGGTGCGCTGGTGGCCATCGAACCGGCGACGGGCGACATCCTCGCTTACGTGTCGATGCCGACGTTCGATCCGAACCTGTTTGTCGAGGGTATCGACCAGCAAAGCTGGGACCAGCTCAATACCTCGCAGGACCGCCCGCTGTTCAACCGGCCGTTGTCGGGAGCCTATCCGCCGGGCTCGACCTACAAGCCGTTCATGGCGCTGGCCGCACTCGAACTGGGCAAGCGCAAGCCAGGCGACACGATTGCCGATCCCGGATTTTTCGTGCTCGGTAACCACCGCTTCCGGGATGACAAGGAAGGCGGCCACGGCATGGTCGACATGCGCCGTTCCATCGTCGCCTCCTGCGACACCTATTACTACCAGCTGGCCAATGATCTGGGTGTCGATGCGATGCATGACTTCATGAAACCGTTCGGTTTCGGCCAGCTGACCGGGATCGATCTGGAGAACGAGCGCACCGGCTTGCTCCCTTCGACGGCCTGGAAGCGCAGCGCTTACCGCAAGCGTGAGCAGCAGCGATGGTATGCCGGCGAAACGATTTCGCTGGGTATCGGTCAGGGTTACAACGCGTTCACGCCTTTGCAACTGGCGCATGCGGTGTCGACGCTGGCCAACAATGGCGTCGTCATGAAGCCGCATCTGGTGAAGATCATCGAAAACGGCACGACACGCGAACGCACCGTCACCGTGCCCAAGGAAAGCTACCGGATTCCGCTCGACCAGGCCAATATCAACATCATCAAGGATGCCATGGTCGGCGTCACCACCGAGCAGGGCGGCACCGGATACCGGACATTCGCCAAGGCCGAATACATTTCGGCCGGCAAGACCGGCACGGCGCAGGTCATCGCGATCAAGAAAAATGAAAAGTACGATGCCTCGAAGCTCGACGAGCGGCATCACGATCACTCGCTCTACACCGCGTTTGCACCCGCCGACAAGCCACGCATTGCGATCGCGATCATCGTCGAGAATGGCGGCTTCGGTGCCGAAACGGCAGCGCCGATCGTCAAGAAGGCGCTCGATTATTATTTGCTCGGAAAACGTCCAGTCGACAAGGACAAGCCAGCCGCGCCGCTGTCACCCGAGGCCGTGGTGACCTTGAAGACGGCTGCCAAATCCAGTGGTGGTCCGCAAGCCGGTGCCGTCAAGGACAGTGATAACGGCAACAAGGATCGAGGACAAGCCCAATGATCGAAAGACGCCCGCTGTGGCCGCGCATCAAACCGTTTCTGACGGTGTTCGACGGTGCACTTGCCCTGATTATTTTCCTGATCGTCTCGGTCGGGTTAGTCACCCTGTATTCGGCGGGCATCGATTTCCCCGGCCGGGTCGAAGACCAGTTGCGCAACATCCTGATCGCCTTCGTCGTGATGTGGATCGCAGCCACGATTCCGCCGCAAACGCTGATGCGTTTTGCCGTGCCGATCTACAGTTTCGGGATTGCGCTGCTCATCGCGGTGGCCATGTTCGGTCTGATCAAGAAAGGCGCACGACGCTGGATCAACCTCGGCATCGTGATCCAGCCGTCCGAAATCATGAAGATCGCCATGCCGCTGATGCTGGCCTGGTTTTTCCAGAAGCGCGAAGGCATGCTGCGCTGGACCGAGTTCCTGATGGCCGCCATCTTGCTGGTGATCCCGGTGGCGCTGATCGCGCGCCAGCCTGATCTTGGCACCGCGCTGCTGGTGCTGGCCGCCGGGTTCTACGTGATCTTTCTGGCCGGGTTGTCATGGAAAGTCATCGCCGGCCTGTTCATCACGGTTGCCGCGAGCCTGCCGATACTCTGGACATTTCTGCACGATTACCAGCGACAGCGCGTGATGATGCTGATCGATCCGACCTCGGACCCGCTCGGCAAGGGTTTCCACATCATCCAGTCGACCATTGCGGTTGGCTCTGGCGGGCTGTTCGGCAAGGGCTGGCTCAAGGGCACGCAAGCGCATCTGGAATTCATCCCGGAACGCACCACCGATTTTATTTTTGCTGTCTATTCCGAAGAGTTCGGGTTGGTCGGCAATCTTGTCCTGCTGACTCTCTACCTGCTGCTCATTGGTCGCGGGCTGGTCATCGCGGCGAATGCCCCGACCGTTTTCACCCGCTTGCTGGCGGGTGCCATCACGATGATTTTCTTCACCTACGCGTTCGTCAACATGGGAATGGTCAGTGGTATCCTGCCCGTGGTCGGTGTACCGCTGCCCTTCATGAGTTACGGCGGCACCGCACTGGTCACGCTCGGTCTTGGCGCTGGCATCCTGATGAGCATCCAGCGGCATCGCACGCTGGTCCAAAGTTAAGGAAACTCCATGCAAGATCAACTCCGATTTCCCATCCTGGGACGCCTGCTGGCAGGCGTCGCCGCGTTGTTGCTGGCAGCGTGCGGCAGCGTGCCGCTGGCACCGCCGGCCGCACCCGCAGCACCCACTGCAAATAGTGACGCAACAGCGCCCAAGGTCAAACGTGCACCGGCGATGCCGGCCGCCGGTTCCGGACGCGGTGGCTATTACCTCGATGACGGTCCTGGCGATAATCCGCCGGACAACCTGCTGGCCATCCCGGATGCCGAGCCGAAAATCGAAGCTAACTTCGCCCGCAACAACCGGCCCTATGTCGTGTTTGGTGAAAACTACACACCGATGCCGGTCGATGCGCCGTTCAAGCAACGCGGTATCGCCAGCTGGTACGGCAAAAAATTCCACGGTCAGAAAACCTCGTCGGGCGAACTCTACGACATGTACAAGATGACCGGTGCGCATCCGACTCTGCCATTGCCGTCCTATGTGCGCGTCACCAATTTGTCCAATGGCAGGAAGATCATCGTGCGCATCAATGATCGTGGTCCATTCCATTCGAGTCGCATCATGGATCTGTCCTATACCGCAGCGTTGAAGCTCGGTTATCTGGGTCACGGCAGCAGCGAAATCGAGATCGAACGACTGATGCCGGATGAAATAGCCCGCATGGAAAAAGACCGGCTGGGCGAGCGCGCGTTATCGCTCGACGAGCCGGTTGCGGCGCGTGCGCCGGTGCAGGTGCTCGCTGCGCTGGATGTGAAGTCGATGCCGGTCAGGACCTTCGTCGCCGGTCCCGCCTCCGACGAAGGTGCGGTGATTCCGCCGGCGATGACTTCGGGCAGCGCATTGACCATCGACATGCCGGCACCGCGACCATCGGAAACGATCGTACCGTTGGCGCTGCCGGCTCCGGCCGCGTCAAGCGCAAGCGCTCCTGTCAGCAGCGCCGGCTACTATTTGCAGCTGGGCGCGTATTCGCAAGCACCGAACGCCGAAGCGGCACGTGTACGTATCCAGCGCACTGCACCGGACACGTCGTCATCGACCGAAGTCGTGCAAACCGGCGCGGTGTACCGGCTCTACAGCGGACCGTTTTCGAGTCGCGCGGATGCCGCCACCGCCGCACAAAAAATCCAGGATGCGGGCGGCGCCAAGCCGTTCATCGTGCAGCGGTAAGCAGGTGGGGTGCAATGCCCTTCGGTTATTGCACCTGCCGGTTTTAACTTTAATCGCAGTAACTACTCCTCAGCCGTAGGGTGCAATAACCGCAGGGCATTGCACCAAATGTACTGGTTGAGGCAGTCAATACCCCTGCCTGCCACGGTCGTCGGATGCCGAACCAATAGGCACTCCGCGTACGGTAATAAGTCCGCCTGGCGACACACGCTGTTGCAAAGAAGTCAGCGGCACAGATTGCCATGGTCACGGTTCAGCCGGTTGATCAATCAACACTTGCCGCCATGCCAGGTAGTTCACCCGCTCCCGTCCGAAGGATGTTTCACCAAGATCCTTGGCGGAAGCCATATGCCGTAATTCTGCAATTACACATCGCTGCAGATGGCGTCAGGTAACTGACGTCCCTATCGCGACCGATCCGAATACCCACCCAAACAAATGAGCGATAGCCACGTGCGCCCACTGAACGCGCTCCCTGCACTGGCGCGAGTTGCACGATCAGTCGACGTGTCTGGTCATCCGGCAGGGCGAAAGCACGACAACTCATGGACAGGTCAACGCGCGCATCAGTCGAGCCGCGCGACCCGCTTCCAGATGTAATTTTGATAAAAAATGAAGTAAAAAAAACAATAATTTAATTTATGAATTATTTAACTAAATAAAGTTCAAAATTTCAGGTAAGCATTATATTATTTCGCGAAACAATGAATAAGTATGATTTACCTTTATTGCGGCAAGCCTACCCAACAAGAATTCGTTTCTTGAAATCATCTTTTCTGATTAGCCCGGAGAATTTATGAAACGTAGAAGTTTCCTGATTTCATCTGCTTCGGCAGCGTTTCTGGCTGCCTGTGGCGGTGGTAATAACGAAACAATAGCGCCTGCAGATGCAACACCTAAAGTTGTCGTGGGCTGGAATGATGCCTTGCTTGCTGCCATTCGCGTGGTAAAGCCTGGTCCACCGATGTTGTCACGCACTTTGGCTATCTTGCACACTGCAATGTATGACGCTTGGGCAGCGTATGATGCGACCGCGTTGGCGACGGTGACCGGAGGTACTTTGCGCCGTCCGGAGGTGGATCGTACCGCTACCAACAAGGCAAAAGCGATGAGTTACGCTGCCTACAATGTGTTACTCGATCAATACCCGACCGAGCGTCCGCGTTTTGACGCGCTCATGGCGACTTACGGGTTCGCCTTATCGAATAACTCTGACGCCACAACGCCTGAAGGTGTTGGCAATATCGTGGCAAAAATTATTTTGACGGCGCGTCATGCCGATGGCTCCAATCAGCTTGGAAATATGACGGCATCAGGCGTGGCATTTGCCGACTACACCGACTATCGCCCCTCCAATCCCGCAACCGTTTTTAGTGGCCCTACGCCGTTAAGCGATATACCTGCACCTGCACATTGGCAGCCGCTAACGTATATCGATGCTGCGGGCGTCACGAAAACGCCATCTTTTATCGCGCCTCATTGGAGAAACGTGACACCGTTTTCCCTGACCAGTGCTTTTCAGTTCCGTCCACCAGCACCGGCAGCTTTTGACAGTCCTGTGTTCAAAACACAGGCGGAAGATTTGATGAATCTGTTGCTGAATCTAACGGATAAGCAAAAGGTGATTGCGGAATATTGGGCAGATGGTCCCGCTTCCGAGCTGCCACCGGGGCACTTTTGCCTGTTTGCTCAATTTGTTTCAGGCCGCGACAATCACGATAACGACAAGGACGTAAAGCTGTTTTTTGCGATCACAAACGCCATGCTTGATGCCGGCATCGCGAGTTGGGAAGCAAAACGTTATTACGATTATGTGCGCCCCATCACCGCAATTCGTTTTTTTTTTAGCGGACAAACCATCAAAGGCTACGGTGTCAATGGTGTTCCCGGTGGTCTGGTTACTATTAATGGTGAAGCCTGGCGTCCCTACCAACCGACGACATTCCCGACCCCGCCGTTCGCGGAACATACTTCAGGCCATAGCGCATTTAGCTCTGCGGGGGCAGAAGTACTGAAGCAATTCACCGGCAGCGATGTGTTCGGTAGTTCGTACACCCAGGCAGCTCGCACTTTGAAGCTGGATCCGACAACGCCGGCACAAGATGTCAAGCTGGAATGGGCAACGTTCACGGCCGCAGCGGAAGAAGCCGGCATGTCGCGGTTATACGGCGGAATTCATTTCAGCAATGGAGATCTCGCCGGTCGTGAGATCGGCCGTAAAGTAGGAGCACAGGTGTTTGCGAAGGCGCAGTCTTATTGGCTAGGCAAAGCTTAAAAGCGATCACACTTTTTTAGCCGCCTGTGGAATTGGTGCACTTCGGCTCTCTGCCGGTTTTTTGCCGGCTCTTTGCCGGCTCTTTGCCAATCCCAGTGAAGCGTTGATAACGCCTAGCCACTCAATGCCTTTCTGACCTGAATGATGACGAAGCGCAGACAGAATCAGCTACCGTAGCCGGTTCATTCGGTGCAATGCCCTTCGGTTATTGCACCCTCCGCGAGGAGCCGTCCGCTGCGCTGCGTTTGCTTGCGGTTTTTATGCAATTTTTACACGGCTCGCGGCACTCTTTACAACGTTTTTAGGCTGTCACGCCTACGCTGTTTCTTGTCGAATTTACTCAAGGAACATCGTATGGACATCGTCTGTCTCGCCGCCATCTTGGCATTGTGGCTGGTCACCGCGGCGGCTGCTGCCGGTTGCGCCCGGCTCGGAGCACGCTCGTGAACCCGTTTTACTGGATCGGCGCGATCGCCGCCGCAGTCCTGCTGGCGATGCTGGTCTACGCATTGCTCAACGCGGAGGATCTGTAAATGTCCACGCAATCCCTCACCTTGCTGCTGGTGTTTCTGCTGACATTGCTGGTGCTGTCGTATCCGCTCGGGTTGTATCTGGCACGGGTTGGCGATGGCACGCGGCTCTGGTTGGCGCGCCTTGAATCCCTCGTCTACCGCTTTGCCGGGACCGGTCCTGCGACCGGCATGGGATGGAAAACGTATGCACTGGCGCTGCTGGCGTTCAATGCTCTTGGCACGCTGTTCGTCTATGCGGTACAGCGCTTGCAAAGCATGCTGCCACTGAATCCGCAAGCACTCGCCAATGTGACGCCCGATTCGGCCTTCAACACCGCCGTGAGCTTCGTCACCAACACCAACTGGCAAGGCTATGCCGGTGAATCAACAATGAGCAATTTCGCCCAGATGATCGCGCTGACCGGGCAGAATTTTTTCTCTGCCGCGACCGGCATGGCGGTGGCCTTTGCCTTGATTCGCGGCTTCACGCAACGCTCGGCGCAATCGATCGGTAACTTCTGGGTCGATCTCACGCGCTCGGTACTGTACGTGCTATTGCCGTTGTCGTTGCTGCTGGCGGTAGCACTGATGGGACAGGGCGTGATCCAGGATTTTTCGGCGAACAAAACGGTCACGCTGCTCGATCCGCTGACTTACTCCGAGGCGCAGGTCGGCACTGATGGGCAACCGATCAAGGACACACAGGGCGTCGCGCTGACGCAGACCCTGGTGGCGCATAGCCAGACCTTGCCGATGGGTCCGGTCGCCTCGCAGGAAGCGATCAAGATGATCGGCACCAATGGCGGCGGCTTCTTCAATGCCAACTCCGCCCATCCGTATGAAAACCCGACACCAGTCTCCAACCTGCTGCAAATGTTGGCGATGTTCCTGATCCCGGCCGCATTCTGCTTTGCGTTCGGCCGACTGGTCGGCGACATGCGCCAGGGCTGGGCCGTGCTGGCCGCGATGACGGTGATCTTCGTCGCGCTGACCTGCGTCGTGCTCTACGCCGAGCAGCAAATCCATCCGGGTTTGCAAGCGCTGCACATCGACCAGAGCCTCGGCGCGCTCCAATCCGGCGGCAACATGGAAGGCAAGGAAACCCGCTTCGGCATCAGTGCCTCGGCGCTGTTTGCAGCCATCACCACCGCCGCCTCATGCGGTGCCGTCAACGCGATGCATGACTCGTTCACCGCACTCGGCGGACTGGTGCCGCTGGCCTTCATGCAGCTTGGCGAAGTCGTGTTTGGCGGCGTCGGCACCGGTCTGTACGGGATGCTTGTGTTCGCCATCATGGCGGTCTTCATTGCCGGTCTGATGATAGGCCGCACGCCCGAATATCTCGGCAAGAAAATCCAGGCCTACGAAATGAAAATGACTGCGCTGACCATCCTCGTGACGCCATTGCTGGTACTCGGCGGCACCGCGATTGCAGTGATGTTGGAACCCGGCCGGGCCGGCATCGCCAACCCCGGCGCACATGGTTTTTCCGAAATCCTGTACGCCTTCACATCGGCGGCCAATAACAACGGTAGTGCCTTCGCCGGTTTGTCGGCCAACACGCCGTTCTACAACTTCATGCTGGCCGTCGCGATGTGGGGCGGACGCTTCGGGATGATCGTGCCGATTCTGGCCATCGCCGGATCGCTGGCAGCCAAGAAGCGGCTCGATGTCACCAGCGGCACGATGCCCACGCACGGTCCGTTGTTCGTGGCGCTGCTGGTCGGCGTCGTGGTGCTGATCGGCGTACTCAACTATGTCCCGGCGCTGGCGCTCGGACCGGTGGTCGAACATGTCCAGTTTCGTTGAAATTTTCCGGGGCACGCAGCCCGCACACCCTCATTCCATTTTCAAGGAAAAATCATGTCACGCACCAGCCTGACCCTGTTCGATCGCGCCCTGTTCGGCCCCGCCGTACTGGACGCCTTCATGAAGCTCGACCCGCGCGTGCAGTGGCGCAGCCCGGTCATGTTCGTGGTCTTTGTCGGTAGCGCCATCACCACGCTGTTGTGGGTGCAGGCACTCATCGGCACCGGCGAAGCACCGGCCGGATTCATCGGCGCCATCGCCTTGTGGTTGTGGTTCACGGTACTGTTCGCGAACTTTGCCGAAGCACTCGCCGAAGGCCGCAGCAAGGCGCAAGCTGCCTCGCTGCGCGCACTCAAGCAAACCGTGCCGGCCAAGAAAATGACTGCGGCCAAATACGGCAGCAGCTGGAGCGAAGTCAACGCCAGCATCCTGCGCAAGGGTGACATCGTACTGGTCGAAGCCGGCGATATCGTGCCGGTTGACGGCGAAGCCGTCGAAGGCGTGGCCTCGGTTGACGAGAGCGCCATCACCGGCGAATCGGCTCCGGTGATCCGCGAATCGGGCGGTGATTTTTCTGCCGTCACCGGCGGCACCCGCGTGCTGTCCGACTGGCTGGTGGTGCGCGTCGCGGTGAACCCCGGCGAAGCGTTCATCGACCGCATGATTGCGATGGTCGAAGGTGCCAAGCGCCAGAAGACACCGAACGAAATCGCGCTGACCATTTTGCTGGTGGCGCTGACCATCGTGTTCCTGATGGTGACGGTGACACTGTTGCCGTTCTCGCTGTTCAGTGTCGGTGCCGCCAATGCCGGCACGCCGGTAACGATCACGGTCCTGATCGCCTTGCTGGTCTGTCTGATCCCGACCACGATCGGCGGTTTGCTGTCGGCCATCGGCGTGGCCGGCATGAGCCGCATGATGCAGGCCAACGTGATCGCCACGTCCGGCCGTGCGGTCGAAGCGGCGGGCGATGTCGACGTGCTGTTACTCGACAAGACCGGCACGATTACGCTCGGCAATCGCCAGGCCTCGGCATTTTTTGCTGCGCCGGGCGTGAGCGAAGAACAGCTGGCCGATGCCGCACAACTGGCGTCGCTGGCCGATGAAACTCCCGAAGGCCGCAGCATCGTCACGCTGGCGCGCCAGCACTTCGGTTTTGCCGAACGCGACCTCGCCGCACTAGCTGGCAGCGCCGTGCCGTTCACCGCACAAACCCGCATGAGCGGCATCGACATCGGACCACGCGCGCTGCGCAAGGGCGCGGTCGACGCCATGAAAAAATATGTCGCGTCGCTCGGCAAGGTCTTTCCGGCCGAGGTCGCACGCGACGTCGACACGGTCTCGCGGCGCGGCAGTACGCCGCTGGTGGTCGTCGATGGCGGACGCGTAATGGGTGTGGTTGAGCTGAAGGATATTGTGAAAGGTGGCATCAAGGAACGCTTCGCCGAACTGCGCCGCATGGGTATCAAGACCGTGATGATCACCGGCGATAACCAGTTGACTGCGGCGGCGATTGCGGCCGAAGCCGGTGTCGATGATTTCCTGGCGGAAGCCACGCCCGAAGACAAGCTCAAGCTGATCCGCGATTACCAGAACGAAGGCCGGCTGGTAGCGATGACCGGCGACGGCACCAATGATGCGCCGGCACTGGCGCAAGCCGATGTTGCGGTGGCGATGAACTCCGGTACGCAGGCCGCGAAAGAGGCCGGCAACATGGTCGATCTCGATTCCAATCCGACCAAGTTGCTGGAGATCGTCGAGATCGGCAAACAGATGCTGATGACGCGCGGCGCGCTGTCGACGTTCTCGATTTCAAACGATATCGCCAAGTATTTTGCGATCATCCCGGCCGCGTTCGTGGGCACGTATCCGCAACTCAAGGCACTCGATGTGATGCACCTGAGCAGTCCGTCCTCGGCCATTCTGTCGGCGGTGATTTTCAATGCGCTGATCATCGTCGTGCTCATTCCGCTGGCGCTCAAGGGTGTCAAATACCGCGCGGTCGGTGCGGCCCTGCTGCTGCGTCGCAACCTGCTCATTTACGGACTGGGCGGCATCATCGTGCCGTTCGCCGGGATCAAGCTGATTGATCTCGTGCTGTCCGCTTTGTCGATTATTTAGGAGTCATCATGAAAGCCATTCTTCGCCCCGCGCTGGTTCTGTTTGCGTTGCTCACCGTGCTGTGCTGCGTGCTGTATCCGGCGGCTGTCACCGGCCTGGGCCGCGCCGTTTTTCCTGCGCAGGTCGCCGGCAGCATCGTGCTGCGTGACGGCGAACCGGTGGGCTCGTCGCTGATCGGCCAGGCTTTCACGTCGCCAAACTATTTCTGGGGCCGGCCATCGGCCACCGCCCCGTTTGCCAATAACGGCCTGGCGTCCGGTGGGTCGAATCAGGGGCCGAATAATCCGGCGCTGCTTGATGCCGTGAAGGCGCGCATCGCCGCCCTGCAGGCAGCCGATCCCGGTAATACGCAAGCGGTTCCGGTCGACCTCGTGACGGCATCGGCCAGCGGGCTTGATCCCGAGATCAGCCTGGCCGCAGCGGTCTACCAGTTGCCGCGTATTGCGCGTGAGCGCAAGCTGTCGGACGCCACCGTGCAAGCGCTGATCGAGCGGCACAGTGCCGGTCGGGTCGGCGGCTTTCTGGGTGAACCGCGCGTCAATGTGCTGGCGCTCAATATGGCGCTCGACGCGGCACGGTAAGATGCCGGCATGACTCTCGACCGCCCCGATCCCGATGCATTACTGCGCCAACTTCAGCAGGACGAACACGTCGCCCGGCGCGGCAAGCTGAAGATTTTTTTCGGTGCCTCGGCCGGTGTTGGCAAGACTTACGCGATGCTGCTGGCGGCACAGGAAGCGCAGCGCAATGGTATCGATGTGCTGGTCGGGCTGGTCGAAACGCACGGCCGGCGCGAGACGCTGGCCTTGCTCGACGGCTTGCCGCAGTTGCCTCTGAAAACGCTGTCCTACCGCGAACGCAACCTGCTGGAATTCGACCTCGATGCGGCACTGGCACGCCATCCTGCGCTAATCCTGGTCGATGAACTGGCGCACGCCAACGCGCCGGGTTCGCGCCATCCACGGCGCTGGCAGGACATCGACGAATTGCTTGCCGCCGGTATCGATGTTTATACGACGGTCAATGTCCAGCATCTGGAAAGTCTCAATGATGTGGTCGGCGGCATCACCGGCGTGCGGGTCGCCGAGACCGTACCCGACACCGTGTTCGATCAGGCCGATGAAGTGGTGCTGGTCGATTTGCCGCCCGACGAATTGCTGCGTCGGCTCAAGCAGGGCAAGGTGTATTTGCCGGCGCAGGCCGAGCGCGCCGCGCAGAGTTTTTTCCGCAAAGGCAACCTGATCGCGCTGCGCGAACTGGCCTTGCGCCGTACCGCCGACCGCGTCGATGCCGACGTGCGTGCCTACCGCGATGCGCAGTCGATCCAGCGCGTCTGGGAAACCCGCGACACGCTGCTGGTGTGCATCGGTCCGCGTCCCGGTGCCGAAAAAATTGTCCGTGCCGCAGCCCGTCTGGCCGAACGCCTCAATGCCGACTGGCATGCGGTCTACGTCGAAACGCACCAGTTGCAGCGCCTGCGCGAGAGCGAACGGCAGCGCATCCTGAAAGTGCTGGCGCTGGCACAGGAGCTCGGGGCTCAGGCCACCACGATTGCCGGCGAGGACGTGGCCGCCGCGCTGCTCGACTATGCCCGCACGCACAATATTTCGCGTGTCGTAATTGGGCGCGCCGGCGGGCAGCGCTGGTGGCAACCCTCGGTCGCGCAGCGGCTGGCACGGCAGGCGTTCGACCTGGACGTGATTCAGGTCGCCCGCGATGGCTCCGATGCGCCGCTGGGCAGCAAGGCATGGGCAGCGGATGGGCGGGCGCTGGCCGACGATCCGGTGCGGCCGTGGCCGTATGTCTGGGCACTACTGGCCAGCGTTGCCACGACCGGACTGGCGGCGTTGCTGTTTCCGTATTTTGAGCTGGCCAATATCGTCATGGTGTTCCTGTTGTCGGTGATGGGCGTGGCGCTATATTGCGGTCGCGGTCCGGCGGCGCTGGCGGCGGTGGTCAACGTGCTGGTGTTCGATTTTTTCTTTGTCCAGCCGCGCTTTTCGTTTGCAGTCTCGGATGCCCAATACCTGCTGACTTTTGCCGTGATGCTGGCCGTCGGCCTGATTACCGGCCAGCTGACGGCGCGCCTGCGTTACCAGTTGCGCGTCACCGAGCAGCGCGAAAGTCGCGCCCGTGCGCTCTACGAAATGGCGCGCGACCTGTCCGGTGCGCTCACTACCGATCAGGTCATTGCGTTGTCCAACCGGAGCCTGACTGCCGGCTTCAATGCCGCGACCACTTTGCTCCTGCCGGATCAGCACGAGCGCCTGCTCCTGTCGGCCGAACCGGAAGCGCAGCGGCTGGCGGTACTCGACGTGGCGATCGCGCAATGGGCTTACGACCATGCTCAGCCGGCTGGCGCAGGAACCGATACGCTGCCGTCGAGTGCACGCCTGTACCTGCCGCTGAAAGCACCGATGCGCTGTCGTGGCGTGCTGGCCATCCTGCCGAAAGTGCCGCGCTGGCTGATGGTGCCGGAACAGCGCCGCCAGCTCGACACCTTCGCCTCGCTGATCGCGATTGCGCTGGAGCGCGTGCATTACGCCGATGTCGCCCGCAGCGCGCTGGTACAAATGGAATCCGAACGCTTGCGCAATTCGCTGCTGTCGGCGTTGTCGCATGATTTGCGCACGCCGCTAACAGCGCTGGTCGGATTGGCCGAAGCGCTGGTGCGGGCCGAGCCGCCGCTGGCACCGGAGCCTGCCGTACTGGCGACGGCGCTGCATCGCGAGAGTCTGCGCATGAGCACGCTGGTGGTCAATCTGCTCGACATGGCGCGACTGGAAGCCGGGGCCGTGCAGCTGCGACTGGAATGGCAAGGGCTGGAAGAAGTGGTCGGTACCGCACTGGCGGCCTGCGGTCATTCGCTGGCGCAGCACCACATCGTCACTGACATGCCGGCGGACTTGCCGCTGGTGCAGTTCGATGCGGTACTCATCGAGCGGGTCCTGTGCAATCTGATCGAAAATGCGCTCAAGTACACGCCACCGGGTTCTACCATTCGGATATCTGCAATACCGTCAGGTAAAAAAGTTTGCCTGACGGTTGCCGATGACGGACCGGGATTGCCAGCCGGGCAGGTCGGGACCTTGTTTGATAAATTTGCACGCGGTGTCAATGAGTCGGCGATCCCTGGCGTTGGTCTCGGTCTGGCGATTTGCCGCGCCATTATCGAAGCGCACGGCGGCAGCATTGACGGCACTTCCAATGCCGACGGCGGTGCCAGCTTCATCATCACGTTGCCGGCGGGTGTGCCGCCCTCTGTCGAACCTGAAAGTCAGCCATGAACCCAGCACAACGTCATGTCGTCGTGGTCGAGGACGATCCGCAAATCCGTCGCTTCGTACGCATTGCACTGGAAGCTGAAGAGCATGTCGTGTTCGAGGCTGACACGCTGCAGCGCGGCCTGATCGAGATCGCCAGCCGCAAGCCGGACCTGGTCATCCTCGACCTCGGTTTACCCGACGGCGACGGCACGACGCTCATCCGTGAACTGCGCAGCTGGTCGGTCATCCCGGTGATCGTGCTGTCGGCGCGCACCGACGAGCTGCAAAAAATCGCTGCGCTAGACGCCGGTGCCGACGATTACCTGACCAAGCCGTTTGGTGTTGGCGAATTACTGGCACGGGTACGGGTCGCCTTGCGACGCGGCACACGCGGGGCCGAAGCCGAACCGGTTGTGTGTTTCGGGAATGTGGTGGTGGACCTGGGCTTGCGCAGTATCAGCAAGGCCGGTGTGCCGATCCACCTGACACCGATCGAATACCGTTTGCTCGCGCATCTGCTGGCCCATGCCGGCAAGGTGCTGACGCACCAGCAAATTCTCAAGGCGGTGTGGGGACCGTCCCATGTCGAACGGCCGCATTACCTGCGGATCTACATGGGACACTTGCGGCAAAAGCTGGAAGACGATCCGGCTCGGCCGCAGTTCTTGATGACCGAAACCGGCGTTGGTTATCGGGTGCTGGCTTGACTGCGGACGATTACTTCCCGCTCAGGCGGCGCACCACGCTCACGCTGTAGGCAATCGGACGCGATAGCAGTACCGGATCGGCCGACGGCACAATGCCATCGGTCAGCAGCAACGGATTGAATGCCAGCGTTTTTTCGGCAGCGGCGCTGTCCGGCGACATCTTGTCCAGGCTCAGGATACCCAGTTCGATTTGGGGATTGCTGTCCGACCAGACCTTGGTGCCATCGTTGATCGGATCATCCTTGCCGGCGAGCTGGGCGCTGATGCGGAACTGCACCGGGCCGGTGGCAATGCGCTGTGGCAGTTCGTCCATCAGGTAATTCGGTGCGGCCTTGACGGCATCGGCATCGGTCAGTGCCTGCATGCCGGCCAGCGGAATGATCTGATAGCGGGCGTACTGCGACTCGCCTTTGGCATTGGTGAACTGGAATGCATTGACGCCATAAAACGCCAGCGTGGCAAAGCTCACGGGAGCCGGTTTCGGTGTCTTGACGAATTTCATGGCGGCCGGATGCGTGGCGAGGAATTGCTCGACCGGAGTCGGCTTTGGCGAATCCGGCTTGGTCGCGGCAACCGAATTCAGGAAGCTCAGGAAATCTTCTGGCGTGGCGACCGGAAAGCCGTTGTGCGAGATGCTGACGATGTCGGTCAATCCGCCCTCAGGCAACTGGAAACGGATCGCGATGCCGTGCGGGCTGGCATTCGGTGACGCATCCGGCAAGGTCGGGATACCCGTCGGATTCGAGAAGCGCACGGTGACCGGCACGGCCTGCGCAAAATGGACTGCCTTGCTCAGCGACGGCGCGTCGGCACTGGGTGTGAAGGTGCCGGTCAGGACAATTCCCTTGGCGTGATTGGCGCGATAGCCCGCATACGGACCCTTGGCCAGCACGGTCATCGTATCGACGATTTTCTCGTGCACGTTTTTTTCATCGGCAGCCTGGGCGGGTGAGGCAAAGGCAAAGCTGCCGGCAAGCAGGGCAAGGAGTGGTGGTCTGATTGTTGGCAAACGCAGGAAGGTGGGTATCAAGGAATTCTCCGGTGAAATTCTTGTGGGTCAGTTGTGTGCAATTAAATTGCGTACGCGCATCTTGTCACAGTTTGAAGATGCTGGTTGGAGCGGGTGATTGATGGCGAAGAGGCTCGCCGGTCTGGACCTGACTTTCTCGCAGGGTGCCGTCACGATGGCATGCAAGTGTCGCGCACCAGCGATCGCTTGTCGTGCGCTGACAGGCGATTAAATAGTTGCGTATAAAAAACACCACTTCATCAGGTTGACATATTTTGCGGATACAGTACGCCCGCCTACTACCAAGTAGGAATAATTGGCGTGTAACTTCTCTGCATGCCCAAAATATTTCAGGCCACTTCCCAATGACAATACGACTCCGCATCACCTTGCTCATCGCCTTGATGTTCATTGCGATTTCCTTGATTGGCGGTTACGCCATTGTCCAGTCGATCCGTAGTACCGAGCAGGTCAACGGGGTAACGGAAGGCGTGTTCCCGAGTGTCCTGGCCTCGGCCGATCTGGTGGCGAGGCTGAAAGACGTGCAGATCGCCACGCTCGTCATCACGAATGCGCCAGACGACGCGATCGCACAGCAAGCCGCGGAAAGTCTGGCCGCAAAACAGATATTGCTGCGGGAGTCGATCAAGCTGCAGGGGCAGAGTACGTCTGACAAGACGCAACTGGCGCTGGTGGAGCAGGCTTCCGATAGTCTGGACAGCTACTTTGCATCGATCAATGACACGGTCAAATTCAAGCGTGCCGGGAATAATGAACTGGCGCAGGCGAACCTGTTTGGCAATGTCGAACCGTATCAAAGCGAGTTGCAGCAAATCGTTGACACCTTGCGCGTCGAAAAAAACCGCACCAAGGAAGGTGCCATCGCGGTCTTGAGCAGCAACCTGAAAACGACCACGATCACCATCGCCTCAGTGACCATCGTGACCATCATCCTGTTGACGGCCATTGGCGTTCTGCTGTATCGCCGCATTACGGGTCCGATTAGCCGGATGCAGGCAATGATGAGTGAAATTGCGACCAACCAGGATTTCACGCAACGCGTTCCGGTCGACTCCAACGACGAGATCGGCCAGTCGATTGTGGCCTTCAATGGAATGATTGAAAAAATCGAGGTCAATTCGTCGCTGCTGGCACAACGCACTGCCGATATGAACGCGATGTTGCAAAACATGCCGCAGGGGATTCTGACCGTGGGTGAAGGGTTTCGCATCCATTCGGAATATTCGGCGTACCTCGAGACGATCTTTGAAACTACCGAGATTGCCGGCAAAGAGTTGATGTCCCTGGTGTTTGCCCAGACCGATCTGGGTTCGGACGCCTTGTCGCAAATTGATGCCACGATCCGGGCGTGTGTCGGCGAGGATGCGATGAACTTCAACTTCAATTCCCATCTTCTGGCTGGCGAAATTCGCAAGACCATGCCGGACGGGCGAGAAAAAATACTCGATCTGAACTGGTCGCCGATTGTCGATGAGTCGGACCTGGTGGTCAGTCTGATGCTGTGCGTGCGCGACGTGACCGAATTGCGCCACCTTGCTGCCGAAGCGGGTGAGCAGAAGCGCAAGCTGGAAATCATTGGCGAGATCCTCGCCGTCACACAGGAAAAATTCCACGAGTTTATCGTCGGTAGCGTCAAGTTTGTCAGCGAGAACGAAGTCATCATTCGGCAGAATTCAGCAGCATTACCGGAGGCGATGAACGAACTGTTCCGGAACATGCACACGATCAAGGGCAATGCGCGCACCTATGGCTTGCGCCATCTGACCAATGTCGTGCACGAAGCGGAGCAGACCTACGAAGCACTGCGTCAACCGCGTCCTGATATCGCATGGGACCAGTCGGCCCTGCTGAGCCAGTTGGCAGAAGTGCGCGCGGCGGTCGGCCTGTATGCCGACATCAATGAGGCAACGCTTGGTCGTACGGGACCAGGCCGGCGCGGCAGTGTAGAACGCTATTTGCTGGTCGAAAAGGACCACATCCGGCATGCGTTGCATCTGCTGGAGACCATCAATCCCGGCAATCTGCATGCGCTACAGGCTGCACACGATGAAGTGCGCCAGACGCTGCGTCTGTTCGGCACGGAGAGCCTGGCAGAAATGCTGTCGGGTGTTCTCGACTCGCTGCCATCGCTGGCGCAGGAACTCGACAAGCCAGCGCCGTCCGTCATCGTGGACGACCAGGGCTGGCGCTTGCGCACGCAGGCCGGAACGGTATTGAAAAACGTCTTCATGCACTTGTTGCGCAACGCGGTCGATCACGGAATCGAGACGGCAGAAGTACGTCAGCTCGAAGGAAAACCGGCACATGGCACGATCCGTCTTGTGATGGACGTCGACAGTGGCATGCTGCGCATTGCGTTGAGTGACGACGGCCGTGGTCTCGGGCTTGACCGGATACGCAGCATCGCGCAACAAAAGGGACTGATCACCGCCAATGGACAGCATGACGACGAAGCCATCGCCAGGCTGATTTTCGAGCCGGGCTTTTCGACCTCCACGCACGTCACGGAAGTGTCGGGCCGTGGAGTTGGCATGGATGCGGTGATGAACTTTATCAGCCGCGAACAGGGCCGCATCGATATCGTCTTTACCGATGATCTCGAAGGTGCTGACTACCGCCGATTCAACATGACCGTCTCTCTGCCCGACAGTTTTGCGGTGAAAAGCGGGTGGTCCGGGCCAGTCGACCCAGCCGAAGACATCAAAAAAAACGCGCTGGTCATCGACGCAGCATCACGGAAAGCGGATACCGAATTACTGAAAGCTGTCCTGTAATGAACCGTGGAGAATCGAAGTGACCTTGCTGTATTTTCTTGCCGCGCTGACGGTCGCCGCTCTGTGTGCCGCGATCGTGTATTTCACGCAAACAGTTCGCGCGCGACGCATGATTGCGTCGCTGTCGGCTGAACTGGATGCGCAGGCGGCATTGCTCGTGACACTGCGATCGCAGTCTGATCAACAACTGCGTGAACACGAGGAGTTGTTGCAGCAACTGAAAGCCGACAACGATGGCTTGCACGACAGGGCTGCCAACGAGGCGCAGCGGATGGTCGAGTTCGACGACATCCTGAAAGCGGATGCGAGCGACCGCCTGAAATGGCTGCGCGACGCGACGGACATCTCTGAAGAAACAAATCGACTGAAAGCACTGGGCGCCACCTTCGAGCGCTGGCATCACCAGATGAATTCGCTGGTGACGCAAAACCGCGAAATGCATGCGCAAAACGACGAGCTGTCCTCGATCGCCCGACATATCGTGATCGTCTCGCTCAATGCATCGATCGAAGCGGCGCGTGCCGGTGACGCCGGACGCGGCTTTGCGGTAGTGGCCAGCGAAGTGCGTTCGCTGGCATTGCGTACCGAGGGGCTGTCAAAGGATTATTCGAAGTGCCTGTTTCGTAACGACCTGACCACCACTGCAACGTTTCAGGATATTCAGGCCGGCGGCAAGATGTTGATGGCATCGCTGAGCGGCATTGATGCGCTGTCGCTCACACTGAAAAATCAGCTCGCGGCGTCATCGCCATGATCAGTGATCGCGCGCGCGAAAGCCTGCATCAGATTTTTCTGAAAGCAGCCCGATCCCGTCTTGGCGGCGATGCCAGCGAGTCCTTCGAGATCACCCAACTCGACAGCCATCATGCTGGCAATGTGCCGGAGCGTGACATCGTGGTGCTGACGATTTCCTCGCTGCTGTTTCGTCTGTTGGTGATCCTGCACATCGAGCAATCCGACACTGCCCCGGAGGACGTGGCGGGACCGCATGGTAACGAGCAGTTCTACGAGCTCGTCAATCTCTGTTGCGGCGCAATCAACACGGAATTGCTGAACCATTTTCCCGATCTGGGCATGTCGACCCCGAACACGCTGCACGGTCACTGTGCGGCTTATCTGGATGCACTGGGACCGGCTTCGCTGACCCGCTATGTCATTACGGTCAATTCTTCCTTGCGCATTGGCGCCGTGCTCTGCTGGTGCGCCTACGCGCCTATCGATTTTGTCTACGAGCCAGGTGCTGCGGAAGAAGTAACCGGCGAACTGGAATTATTCTGATGATTGTTTTAAAGGGGCAGGTGCATGGCAAAAATTCTTGTTGTAGATGATTCCAGTACCGTACGCGATGAGGTGGCGGGCTTCCTTAAAAAGAGTGGGCTTGATGTTGCCACCGCCGTCGATGGCAAGGATGGGCTGGAAAAAATCAAGGCCGATCCGTCGTTACGACTGGTGGTGTGTGATGTCAACATGCCCAATATGGATGGGCTGACCATGGTCGAAAAGGTGCGCGGCGAACTGGGTAACAAGATGATCAACGTGATCATGCTGACCACCGAGAGCAGCCCGGCCATGAAAGAGCGCGGCAAAGCGGCCGGGGTAAAAGGCTGGATAGTGAAGCCTTTCAAGGGCGAGGCTGTTCTGGAAACGTTCAAGAAGCTGGCCATGTGATCAGGGCTTGATGTCCGGGATTGTGTGTCACTGACGGATGGTTGAAAGCGCTGGCAATCGGTCAGTGACACGTCATTAAAAATCTCTTTTAGCAACACTCTGGCTGTGTGCAACCGGGCCTTTGCCTGCTGGTTGCAAAGTTGCGCATCCTGCGCATACCAAAAGTATTGATTTCTTCGGCATTTCCAAACAAAGTCAGGTTTTCCGGCATGTTATCGCACTGCCGCTGACCGACCGCTGCCGTTATAAAGGAGTCCTTCGATGCGAACACAGACTTTGCGATTTGCCCTGCTGGCGTCGATATGGGGTGGGTGGGGCGGACTCCCGATCATGGCGCACGGAGCCGATACGCTCGACACCATTCGTCGAACCCGCACGATCCACATCGCCCATCGCGAATCCTCACTTCCTTTTTCATACCTGAACGAAAACCGTGTCCCAGTCGGCTATGCAGTTGACCTGTGCAAAAAAATCGCCAGCGCGGTGCAGCGGGAACTGAAGTTACCTACTCTTCAGATCGTGTATGTGCCTGTGACGTCGGCCAATCGCATTCCGGCAATTGTGGACGGCAAGGCGGATCTCGAATGTGGTTCGACGACGAACAATGCCGAGCGCAGAAAACAGGTCGCCTTCACGATCCCCCACTTTGTCGCGACAGTACGCATGCTGGTCCGGGCGGACTCGGGCATCAAGAATTGGGTTGACCTGCGTGGCAAGACGGTCGTCACCACGAAGGGCACGACCACCATCAAGTTGCTCAAGGATCGCGACAAGGTGCGTGCGCTGGACCTGAAAATCGTCGAAGGAGCCGATCACGCGGCATCGTTTGCGATGGTGGAAGACGGCACGGCGGAAGCCTTCACCATGGATGACGCCTTGCTGTACGGGTTGCGGGCAAGTGCCAGAACGCCGGAAAAATTCGTGATCACGGGAACCACGTTATCTGCCGAACCCTACGCCATCATGCTGCGCAAGGATGAGCCAAAGTTCAAGCGTGTGGTGGATCTCGAAATGGCGCGCCTGATCAATGACGGAGAACTCAACGCGTTATATAAAAAATGGTTTGAAATGCCCATTCCACCCGGCGGGATCAACATGATGATGCCGATGCATTACCTGTTGCGCACCGCCTTGCAGTATCCCTCCGACAGCGTGGGTGATTAGCCGGAACTGGACTGCTGCGCCGCCGCTGGCCGGCGAATTGGCAGCCAGCGGCAGTTGGCCCGACCGTGCGATGACCGTCAGGCCGCCAGCGCCGCCAGGTCGACGACGGTTAGTCCGGCCAGTTCCTGTGTCGTATTACCGGCAAAGGCAGCCCGGTTCGGGATGCCATCTTTCAGCCAGTGCTGGACTGCCTGTTTGACCTGCGCGGCGGTACAGGTGAGTACGCCGGTACGGAACTGCTGGCGGATCGCCGGGGTGACGCCACGTTGTTGCAGGTTCCAGGCAGTCAGGGCTTCGGCATACGGCGTATGCGGTTTGTCGAGTCCCTTGATCACGCAGATGATGGCTTCTTCGATGGTCTCTTGCGAGTAATCGCTGGCCAGCAATTGATCCACCGCGCTGGTGAAATCGGCATAGGTGCCGGCCAGGCGCGGATCGCGGTACGAACTCATCGTGAACACGCCGGAATTGGCGCCATAGCTGGCATAACCGCCATACGCGCCGCCCTGTTCGCGCAAGGCCTGATGCAGGATCTGGTGCGACAGCAGTTCGGATGCCACGGCCAATGCGGCGGCGTCAGCGTGGCCAACACGCGGGGCGTTCCAGGCGATCACGCAATGGTTGATCTGACTGGTGGCGTGCAAAGCCACATTGCCCACCGATGGCGTGGTCAGGCTGGCCAGATCGGGTGTGCTGATGGCCTCGGCGACCGGCAACTTCACCAACGCCGCCAGCGCCGCACCGTCTTGCTCGATGCCGGCGCACAGGATGGTTGCCTTGCCGGCAATGATGCGCTGATGCAAAGCGCTCAAGCGCGTGGCGATCTCGTCCAGACCTTGCGGTGTCTTCGCGAGCTGTTGCAGCGTCCGGTAAAACGGTAATGCGGAAGCACCGCCGGTCAGGTCGGCAAAGCGGCGCAGGGCCGACAACGGCGCGGTGGCGGCCAGAGAGGCGTAGTGGCTGCCGGCTTCGGCGAGGCTGGTCAGCTTGTCCTGCACCAGGCTTTCGATCAGGAAGGCCATCCGTTCGGCTTCATCAAAGCGCGGATGGCTGATTGATTCGGACAGCACGGTGGCAATCGCGGCCTGTTCTTCGCGCAAGCCGCTGGCAGAGAACGATAACTCGACGTGCAGTTTGCCATCGTCTTGCGGGATCGCTTCGAGGCTGGCGTGGAACGACGGCACCAGCCGTTGACGCCATGCGCTGGTTTCCTCGAAATCGCGCTCGCCCACTCCCAGTTCGCTGACCACATCGGTATAAAGTTGCAGCCAGGCCCAGTTGCTGTCGGACAGTGCTGAAACGTCATACAGCACATTGGCATAGCTGATGCCGTTGGAGGCGATCGAGAAACTGATCGCGCCGTTCACTGCCGCCGGGATCGGCAATGCCGGACGCGGCATGGCGCTGACATCGCCGGGCAAAATGCGCGGCAGCAGTTCGGAGTTGGTCGGCAACTGCTGGTGTTTTTCGAGTGCGGCCGAATCGGCGCGGATGCGCGTGCGTTCGTCATCGGTCAGCGTGACCAGGCGTGCTGCCAGACGCGCATCTTCGGTCGCCTTGCGGGCAATGAAAAAGTCGGCGTCGGGGACCACGCGGGTGGTCAGGCGGGTCGGCGAATCGATCAGTGCTTGCACCAGTCCCTTGAAGAAGGCCGGGTCTTGAATTTGTTGTTCGAGGGTGGTGAGGATCGCCTCGTTGTCGAGGGCATTGAGCACATCGCCGCCGTACATTGCCATCGGCAGTACCTGCAGCAGACGCGACAGACCGTGTGGCGTATGGCCGCTGCTGATCTTGCGCTGGCTGTATTTGATGTCGCGCAGTGTCGCTTGCAGGACGGACGTCGGGATGCCGTCGACAGCGGTCTTTTCGAGCGCGGCCCAGATCCGGTCACGCGCCAGTTCCACCTGCGCTTCGGTCAAGCCTTCCATGCCGAGATGGAACACCATCTGGCGTGCACCGGCATCACGGCCGTTCATGCTCGAGGGCCGGCCGTAGCCTGCCGATTCCATCGCCTTGGTCAGCGGGGCTGACGAGTCACCCAGCAAACCGGCCGACAGCAGGTGCAGGTGGTAATACGCTTGCGGATCAATCGCCTCGCCCATGCGCCAGGCGAACTGGATACCGAACTCGTCGGCGCGCGCTTCCTGCGACGGAATGCGAACGATGTTTTCCTGCGGGGCACTCCAGGCCGGGGCCAGTTCCGGCAAGCGACGCGGGGTGCCGCCTTCGGTCAGTTTTGACAGCACGCGCTCGCTGATCTGCTGCTGGATTTCAGCGGCATCAATGCGGCCGGTCGTCATGAAAATCGCTTGCGACGGATGGTAATGCGTGGCGTGAAATTCCTTGAGCATCGCGTGCGTCAGCTCGGGAATGACCAGCGGATCGCCGCCGGATTCAACCTCATAGGTGGTGCCCTTGAACAGCGTTCCGGCAATGCCGGCATCGAGCGCACGCATCGGGCTGTTGAACGCCCCTTTCATTTCATTGAAGACGACGCCCTGATACGTCAGCGCGGTCTTGTCGCCTTCGCCATCGAGGCCGAAGCGCCAGCCTTCCTGCAAAAAGTTGAGGTAATCGAGATTCGGGAAAAATGCCGCATCGAGATAGACATCGAGCAGATTGAAAAAGTCTTTCTTGTCGGTGCTGGCGAACGGGTACACGGTGCGGTCGGGATAGGTCATCGCATTCATGAACGTCGCGGTGGAGCGGCGCAGCATCGAGAAAAACGGATTACGAACCGGATAGCGGGCCGAGCCGCACAGGGCCAGATGTTCGAGGATGTGGGCGCGGCCATCACTGATCTGCGGGACGGTCGGGAAGGCGACCAGAAAAACCAGTTCAGGTTGATCGGTCTCGAGGTGAATATGCAGGACGCCGGAGTCGGGTTCGATGTATTGCTCGACGGTCGCTTGCAGGACGGGAATGGTGTGGCTGCTCAGTTTTACAAATTGGGTCATGGATTTTTCCTGGTGGGCGGTGCGGTGCGTGTCGCCCGGTGTCACTGCCTGGCTGATGCGTTCTGGTAATGGGCCATCTTACCTGCCATAAGGAAAAAATACTTTGGGGCTGACGGCAGATGTCGTGAAAGCACCTCGCCCGCATCGGTCGCTCGGGTTTTCTGTCCCTGAATAGGGTGCGGATCAAGTGTGGATTAAATGCGGATTACGCCTCACCCTTGATCACAAGCGCCCGTTCATACAACGCATTTTTCTTTTGTCCGGTCAGTTGCGCTGCCAGAGCTGCCGCCTGCTTGACCGAGCAGTCGGCCAGCAGAATGCGCAGGACCCGGTCGGCTTCGACTTCATCGGCGGCAATCGCACTCGGTGCGCCGTCGAGCAGCACCACGTATTCGCCTTTTTCACGGTGCGCATCGGCTTTTAGCCAGGCTGCAGCCTCCGACAGGTCACAGCGATGGATTTCTTCAAACAGTTTGGTCAGTTCCCGCGCAAAGACAATTTGCCGGGTCGGTTCAAACGCAGCGACGAGCGCATCGACTGCATCGACAATGCGGTGCGGTGCTTCGTAAAACACCAGCGTGGCGGCGATCCCGCGCAGCGTGCCGAGCACGGTATCGCGCTGCTTGCCCTTGGCCGGCAGAAAGCCGACAAAATAGAATTGCGCATCCTGCAAGCCGCTGGCCGAGAGCGCCGTGATTACCGCCGACGGACCCGGCAGCGGCAACACGCGCAAGCCGGCGGCGCGGACTGCCTCGACGATGCGGGCACCGGGGTCCGAGATCGCCGGGGTGCCGGCGTCCGATACGAGTGCGATACGCTGGCCGGCCTGCAGGCGGGCGATCAGCTTGTCGGCGACTTCGCGCTCGTTGTGCTGGTGCGCCGCGATCAGGGTTTTTGACAGGCCGTAGCGGGTCATCAGTTGGGCGGTGTTGCGGGTATCCTCGCAGGCCACGGCGTCGGCCAGTCCGAGCAGGTGCAGCGCACGCACGCTGATATCGCCGATGTTGCCGATTGGCGTGGCGACCACGTACAAAGTGGACAGCGGATACATCTGCTGCGACACTTCTTCGAGCAAGGGGAAAGTAACGGGTGCAGTCATCGGGGAGGGATCATGGCAAGGAAGTGGATACAAGAATGGCGAATGGCTTGGCTGACACCGTGGATGGGGAGGGCCGTGCTGGTCGGATTGTGCGCGACTGCGGGCGCAAACACAACCGGCGCGGCGGGCTTGTCCGATCCGTCACTTGCCGCTGTGGAATTGGTGGTGCCGACCGCGTCGCAGCAAACACTGCCAGCGCCACCAATGTCACCAACATCACTAACATCACCAACATCACCAGCGCCACCAACACCACCAGCACCACCAGCCTCGCGGATTGCCCTGATGCTGCCCTTGCGTTCCGAAGCGCTGGGCCAGGCCGCCGAAGCGGTACGTGCGGGTTTCGTGGCGGGCTTCGAGCGCGACCGCAACGGTGCCGTACTGACGCTTTACAGCACTGGCGACAGCGCCGACGGCAGCACTGCCGAGGTGCTGTCGACCTATGCCGAGGCCGTGCTGGCCAATGACATTGTGGTTGGACCGCTATCGCGTACCGACGTGACTGCCCTGATTCAGGCCGACGCCGTCCGTCGGCCCACCATCGCCCTGAGTCCGCCCGAGGGCGACGGCGCATTGCCAAGCCAGTTACTGGTCATCGGCCTGTCGCTTGAAGAAGAAGCCCGTCAGGTCGCCACTTGGGCCGGCACCGGCAAGACGGACGCGCGTGCGCTCGTCCTCTCAGGCAGCGCTGCCTGGCAGCGCCGTACCGCCAAGGCCTATGTCGCCCAGTGGCAGCAATTGGGGCTGGAATCACAGGTTCTGGAACTACCCAATACCGGTTCCCATTTCGACGCCGCCAGCCTCGCCACCCTGAAAAAGGCGCTGCAAACCGACAAGCCGGCGCTGGCATTTCTGGCGCTTGATGCGGCACAGGCGCGTCAGGTGCGTGCAGTGGTCGGCAGCGAGTTGCCGCTGTACGGGATTTCCCAGCTCAATCCGTTCGTGCTGCAGGGGCGCACCAGCAGCACAGCGTGGCCGGACCTCGACAGCACGCGCTTGCTTGATTTGCCATGGATGATCGAACCGAGCCATCCGGCCGTGATGATTTATCCGCGTGTGCTGCCGTCGCCGGACCAGCCGCGCAATGCCAATCTGGAGCGCCTGTATGCACTCGGTATTGATGCATCGCGCATCGCCACCGAGATCGGTGCACGTCACACCGACTTCACGCTCGATGGCGTCAGCGGCAAGCTGGCAGTCAAATTCGGTGATGGCACGACCAGTTTCCGGCGCATCCCGCTGCAGGCGATCTACCGTGACGGGTTCGTGTCGCCGCTGGTGCCGGCCCGCTGACATGGGCTTATTCCGTGCCAGTCACACCGATCAACAGCGCAGCGGCGACACCGGCGAAGACCTGGCGCTGGCTTATTTGCAGCAACAGGGCCTGGTGCTAATCGAGCGTAATTTTTCGTGCAAGGGTGGCGAACTTGATCTGATCATGCAGGCCGGTGCCGTGCTGGTATTCGTCGAGGTACGCCGGCGCGCGACGGCAGGTTTCGGTGGCGCGGCGGCCAGTATCACCGTCAGCAAGCAGCGCCGGCTGGTCGTTGCGGCGCAATGCTATTTGCAACGCTACCGTGGCAATATGCCGCCGTGCCGTTTCGATGTGGTGGCAATCGACGGCGCGGTGATAACATGGTTGCAAAATGCATTCGACTCCTGACCATTCCCGTGCCGTCCCGCTGACCTGTTTTGCGACGAGCCCTGACATTCACCACAAGCCCACACCATGATGAACCAACGCATCCTCGACCATTTTCGCGAAAGTGCCGACCTGAAAATGCAGGCGGCCGAAGAACTCGCACTGCCTATTTCGCAAGCGGTAGAACTGATGTTCACGGCGCTGTCCAATGGCAACAAGATTCTGGCCTGCGGCAATGGCGGATCGGCGGCAGATTGCCAGCACTTTGCCGCCGAACTGGTGGGTCGTTTCGAGCGTGAGCGCTTGCCACTGCCGGCGCTGGCCTTGACCACCGACACGTCGATCATCACGGCAGTCGGCAATGACTACAACTTCAATGAAATTTTCAGCAAGCAGATTCAGGCCTTCGGCCAGTCGGGTGACGTGCTGCTGGCACTGACGACTTCGGGTAACTCGGCCAACGTGCTGGCTGCTATTGATGTCGCGCTGGATCGCGACATGCGCATCGTTGCGTTGACCGGCAAGGGTGGCGGTGCGGTCAGCGACATGCTCACCGACGCCGACGTCCACATCTGCGTGCCGCATGACCGGACTGCACGGATTCAGGAAGTGCATTTATTAACGATTCATTGTTTGTGCGACGGCATCGACGTCGCACTTTTCGGAGGAGATGCAAATGATTGATTGGGCACATCGGACCTGGCCGCGCGCCAGCCGCCCGCTGGCGACCATCCTGCTATGCGGTGTGGTTGTTACCAGCTTGCAGGGCTGTATTGAAATGGCCATCGGTACGGCCGTGATGGGCACCATCGCCGCCACGGACCGCCGTACGCTAGGTGCACAGACCGAAGACAAGGCTATCGCCGTCAAGGCCGAAGCCCGTCTGCCGCAACTGTTCGGCGACACCGCACACGTCAACACGAACAGCTTTAACCGGCGTGTGCTGCTGACGGGTGAAGTGCGTGACGAAAAAACCAAGGCAGAGGTCGAACGGGAAGTCACGGCGATTCAGGCCGTCAAGTCGGTCGTCAATGAACTGGTCATCGCAGCACCGTCCAGTTTCAGTGACCGTGCCAATGACACGCTGGTGACCAGCAAGGTCAAGGCCTCGTTTGTCGATACCAGGGACCTGTACGCCAACTCGATCAAGGTCGTGACCGAGCGCAACGTGGTGTACTTGATGGGGCGCGTCACGCAACGGGAAGGCAACCTCGCAACCGAAGTGGCACGCGGTGTCAACGGAGTACGAAAAGTCGTCAAGGTATTTGAACTCATCGATGACGAAGAATTGCGTCGGCTGACCACGACCCAGGGCACGGCCGCCGACAAATAAGCAGACTCAACCGGTTTTTTTGGCCTTCCCGCTGTAAGCCTCCAGTCCTCCCCGGACCGGCGGCTTTTTTCTCGGAGAAAATATGACCGCCTTCCTCGTCTTGTCGGGTGTGATGTTACTGGTGCTGTTCTGGGCAGTCGGTGCGTATAACCGGCTGGTTAGCCTGCGCAACCAGTCGAGCAACGCCTTTTCGCAAATTGATGTGCAACTCAAGCGCCGCTACGACCTGATTCCCAATCTGGTGGAAACCACCAAGGCCTACATGAAGCACGAGAGCCAGACGCTGGAAGCCGTCATTCTGGCGCGCAACCAGGCGGTTGCTGCCAACGCGCAGGCGGTCGCTGATCCGGCCAGTGCTATCGCCATGCAGCAAATGGCCAGTGCCGAGGGCGCACTCGGTACGTCGCTGGGAAAATTGTTTGCGTTGTCGGAGGCGTATCCGGATCTCAAGGCCAATGAGAACATGATGCAGCTGACCGAGGAGCTGACCAGCACCGAAAACCGTATCGCCTTTTCGCGCCAGGCGTTTAACGACGCGGTGATGCACTTCAACACCGCGCTGGAGCAATTCCCCGGATCGCTCGTCGCAACGATGGGTGCATTCAAGCGCGGCGAACTGTTGCAGGCCACCGAGTCGCCGGTCGAGCGCAAAGTAGTCAAGGTGGCGTTCTGATCCTGCTCACGGCGAAGCCGAGCACATGGACTTTTTCGAGCAGCAGGAACAGGCGCGACGGCAAACCCGCACGCTGCTGATCCTGTTCCTTCTTGCCGTGAGTGCCATCGTGCTGAGCGTGAACGTGGCTGCTGCGTTGCTGTGGATTGCGTACCAAGGCGGTAAATTTTCCGCTCCGCACGTCTATCCGGCTGCCTTTTTTTTCACCAATACCGCGCTGACGCTGGGCCTGATCGGTGGCGGCACACTGATCGAATTGTTCAATCTGCGCGAGGGCGGTGATGCCGTTGCGCAGAGGGTGGGCGGACGGCTGGTATCGCGCGCCACCAGCGATCCGCAGGAGCGACGCTTGCTCAATGTGGTCGAAGAAGTGGCACTCGCATCGGCCGTGGCCTGCCCGAAGGTCTACCTGCTTGATCGTGAAGAGTCGATCAATGCCTTTGCCGCCGGCTATAACCCGAACGAGGCCGTGGTGGCAGTCACGCGCGGCACCCTGACGCGGCTGACGCGCGATGAATTGCAGGGGGTGATCGCGCATGAATTCAGTCATATCCTCAACGGCGACATGCGCATGAATGTGCGCTTGATCGGTGTCCTGTTCGGGATCCAGATGCTGGCTGGTTTTGGTCAGCAATTGATGGAATTTGGCGGGCGGGTCTGGGGCCGGTCCGGCCGTGATGAAAAAGGCTCGTCATTGCAAGTGGTCGTGTTCACGGCTGGCCTGGTGCTGTTCGTGATTGGCTACATCGGTATTTTTTTTGGCCGGCTGATCAAGTCGGCCGTGTCGCGCCAGCGCGAATTTCTGGCCGATGCCAGCGCGGTGCAGTTCACCCGCAATCCGGATGGTATCGGTGGCGCATTGCGAAAAATCGGCGGATTGTCGCGCGATGACGCGCCCGGTTCGCAGATTTCCAGTCCGAATGCAGAGCAACTGTCGCATCTGTTTCTGGGTGCCGTCCGACCCAGCCTGGTGGCAGGCCTGTTTGCCACGCATCCGACGATTGCCGAGCGATTGCATCGTATTTTTGGCCGGCAGGTTGGCATGCTCGATGCGCCGCCATTGCCGCTTGCAGAGGTGGTCACCGCGCGCCTGCCTGATCTGGCCTTCGCGCCGGTCAGCCTGGCCGCTGCCATGGACGGCGTTACGCTCACCGTGTCCTCGGCAACCGCTGCATTGCCGCCGTCGTCGGGCAGCCCGGCGCTGCCTTGGGCTAGCGCTGATCTCGACAGGGCGGTGCGCGATCCGCATGCAGCGCGTGCGCTGGTGTTCGCGCTGCTGCTCGATGAGGGCGCACAGCACACCGTCCAGCAGGCGATCCTCGACGCCTGCCCGTCACCGCAAACCGCACTGGCGATCCATCTGGCACAACAGATCGCGGTCCTGCCGGCGATTGCGCGACTGCCGTTGCTGGATTTGGCGATGCCGGCGCTCAAGCAGTTGTCACCGCCCGAACGTGCGCAGTTGCTGGTCACCGTCGGCGCACTGATTGCAGCCGACCAGCGTGTGACGCTGGCGGAGTTCGTGCTGCAGACGATTCTGGTGCGCCGTCTCCATCCGCACGCGGGTCGGTCAGTACCGGTCCGGTTCGACCAGCTCGGCATGCTGCGCGGCGAGGTCGCCTTGCTGTTATCGTTGCTGGCCCATCATGCTGTCAGCGGCAGTGCCGCACCAATCGATGGATTTTTGCGCGGCACACAACGCTGCCCCGAGCTGGCGCTGGCGGCCAGCGATTTCCGGTCCGTCGAGCGTATCGACTTCGATCAGGTCCGCGATGCACTGGGGCACCTGTTGCAACTGGCACCGCTGGCCAAACCGGCTTTGCTCAAGGCATTGGTCGCGGTGGCGAGCGAGACCGATGCCGGTCCCTTGCCGGCGAACGTTGCCGATTTGCTGCGCGCAGTATGCAGCGCCATCGATGCGCCGTTGCCGCCGGCGGTGGCGGCCAGCTATCCGGGTTTTCACGTCAACCCTTTCTGATTGTTCAAGGATATTTTATGCGACGTCGTTTTTTGAAAGCTGTTGTCATTGGCGGCATCTTGTTGGCCGGTATCGCCGCACCGGCTTTGGCGGACGAACCGGTCAAGGTCGTCTATCACCTCAGCGATGGCTCGGCTCAGGCCGCCCGAGCGCTGGCCAATATTCGCAACCATCTGCGCGCTGCGCCGGATACCCGCATCGTGGTGGTGGCGCTTGCCGATGGCATCAAGCTGTTGCTCAAAGACGCGGCCGATCCCGCCGGGACGCGTTTTGAACCGGCGGTGGAAGCGCTGGTGCAGCAAGGCGTGCAATTTCGCATTTGCGGCAACACGCTGGCCACGTATGACATCGCGCCAACGCAGGTCATCGCCGCCGCGACCGTGGTGCCGTCCGGTGTCGCCGAAATCGCCCGGTTGCAGTCGCGCGAAGGCTATGCGTACTTGCGGCCCTGAGTTCAGTGCGGCGTACCGGGTGACCAGCCGCCACCCAGCGCCTGGCAGAGCGCGACTACATCGGCCAGCCGGTTGGCGCGGGCCTGCACCTGGGTCAGCTTCGCTTGCTGGTACGCCTGTTCGCTGATCAGTATCGACAGTGCGCTGACATCCCCGAGCGCCAGCTGGTTGCGCAGGATGGCCAGGCTGCGTGCCGTGGCTTGTTCGGCGCGGTCAGCCGCACGTTCGGCGACGTCATCGTAGCGAATCGCCTGCAACGCATCGGCGACATTCTGGAACGCATTGAGGACGCTGGAGCGGTATTGCGCTGCCGCCTGTTCATAGGCCGCCTGCGCCGCTGCCTGCCGGTGTTGCAGCATGCCGGCATCGAACAGCGGTTGCGTGATGTTGCCTGCGAGGGACCAGAAGCCCGTCCCGGCCTTGAACAGATCGCTCAGCCGGTTGGCCGACGAGCCGTAAGCATTGACCCCCAGCGTGATGTTTGGCAAGCGGTTGGCGATGGCCACACCAACGGCAGCGCTGGCCGCATGCAGCTGTTCTTCGGCCGCGCGCACATCGGGCCGGTGCTCGACCAACGTCGATGGCAGCGTCAGCGGCAGGCGCTCCGGTAGCTGCAAGCTGGCCAGGTCGAATTGCTCGACAACCACATCGCTGGCAAAGCGTCCGGCCAGCATCGTGAGCAGAGTGCGTTGCAGGGCGAGCTGCTTTTCGAGTGGCGGCAAGCTTGCTTCGGCGACGGCCAGAAGCGCTTCCTGCGCGGCTGCATCAGCGCGTCCAAGCTGACCGAGTTGCACCTGGCGCAGCACCATTGCCGTCACACGCGTCTGGCTGGCAATGATCTCGCGGGTGGCGGCCAGCTGGCCGCGCAGCGCGGCTTCCTGGATGGCCGCGTTGGCGACATTGGCAGTGAGCGCCAGGTAGGTCGCGTCCAGCAGGAAGCGTTGCTGGCTGGCTTGCGCCTGCAGCGATTCGACCTGACGGCGGTTGCTGCCGAACAGGTCCGGTGTGTACGACACGGTCACTTGCGCGGTGTGCAGGCTATAGATGGAGGCGGCCGATGCCGCCGGGCTCGCCAGCGTGCCGGCAATTTTTTGCCGCGTGGGGGTGAACCCGAGATCGACCATCGGCAGCGCCGCCCCTTGCTGGGCGGCGACATTTTCTTGCGCGAGTCGCAGCGCTGCCTGCGCCGCTTCGACGCTCGGATTGTGCTGCAGGCTGGCGCTGATCAACGCATCGAGCGGTGCCGAGCGAAACAGCGTCCACCATTGCGCCGGCAGGGTACTGCCGTGCCGGTCGAACGTGTCTGCCAGCGCTTCGCCGGCGGGCAGATAGGAGAGCGGCAGGGCGTTGTCCGGGCGCACATAGTCCGGTCCGACCGCGCATCCGCCGAGTGCTGCGAGCAGCGCCACCATCAGCCGCTTCATCGGCTTCATCCGTTTCATGCCTCGCTCCCGGCTGGTCGGCCCCACGCTGTGCGATCAACAAAGCGTTCCATCACAAAATACAGCGTCGGCAAAATGAAGAGCGTCAGCAGGGTCGAGATCACCAGTCCACCAACGACCACGGTAGCCAGACCGCGCTGCACGTCGGTCCCCACGCCGGTGGCCAGCGCAGCCGGCAGCATGCCGAACGATGCGACGGTGGCGGTCATCAGTACCGGTCGCAAGCGCTCGGTGGCACCACCGGTCACGCTCTCGATCAGGCTCGCACCGGTGTCACGCACGCGACGGATGTTGGCGACCATGATGATGCCGTTCTGGACCGATACCCCGAACAGCGCGATGAATCCCACTGCGGTGGCGACATTGAGGGTTTCGCCCGTCACATGGACTGCAATCAATCCGCCCAGCGTGGCCAGCGGCACCACGCCGAGAATGAGCAGCACCAGTCGCAGCTGGCCAAACTGGAAAAACAGCAGCAGCGCCATCAGCAACAGCACCACGCCGAGAATGACGACCAGACGGTCTTGCGCGCGCTGCTGGTTTTCAAATTGACCAGCCCATTCGAGGCGCACGGTCTTTTTGTCGAATGTCACCTCGGCATCGATGCGTCGTTGTGCTTCATCCAGATACGAGGTCAGGTCGCGGCCGCGGTTGTCGATGCGCACCGTAATCTGCCGTTCGCTGGCTTCATGCGAAATGGTACTTTCGCCGCTATGCAAGGTGATGCTGGCCACTTGCGACAGCGCGATCCTGGCACCCGATGCGCTATTAAGAAACAGATTGCCCAGCGTCTGCGGACTGCCCTTGCTGTCCTTCGGAAAGCGCACCGTGAGGTTGTAGACCCGGTCGCCGACATACACCGGCATGATCGGTGCGCCGCCGATACCGGTCTGGATCAATGCCGCGATATCGGCGGCATTGATGCCATAGCGGGCGGCGGCTTCGCGGTCGACCTGCACCACCATTTGCGGTATCGGTGGCTCCTGAAACAAGCTGGCCGAGGCGGTGCCACGCACGGTGCCTAGCAGCGCGACGATCTGGTTGCCGATGCGCCGGCTCTCATGCAGATCCTTGCCGTAGACGCGCAGCACCAGCGGGCTGTGGGCGCCGCCGATGGCATCATTGACGCCGTCGATGATGGGCTGGCTGACACCGATGGTGAAGCCCGGCATGGTAGCGAAGCGCGCATTGAGGCGCTCGACCAGTGCTGCCTTGGTCACGCCAGCGGGCCACTGATCGTAGGGTTTCAGACCGACCGGCACCTCGATATGCGACGGCGTCCACGGGTCGGTACCGTCGTCGTTGCGACCGAGCTGGGTCACGACGTAGGAGATCTCGGGGAATTCACGCAGCGTACGGCGCAGTTCGCTCGCCATCTCGCTGGACTTTTCCAGCGACATCCCGGCCGGCAATTGCACCTGCAGCCACAGCGCGCCTTCATCGAGTTCCGGCAAAAATTCGCGTCCGGCACTGGCACCGAGCATCAGCACGGCGACCAGCGAAGCGAGGCTCACGCCATACGCGATCCATGGCCGTTCCAGTAAATCGGCCAGCAGTACGCGATAGCGGGCGGTCAGCCAGACCAGCGGCCGGTTATGGAAAATCTTGCGCGGTTTGCGCAGCGCCACGTACGCCAGGCCGGGGATGAGCATCAGCGCGCACAGCAGCGCGCCGAGCAACGCATACGAGACGGTATAGGCCATCGGCGTGAATAGCTTGCCTTCGGCGCGCTGGAACGCGAACAGCGGCAAGTAGGCCGCCACGATAATCAGCGTGGCAAAGAAAATCGGTCGCGCCACCTGCCGGGTGGTATCGAGAATGTCGAGCTCGGTGAGTTCGCGCTCGGGTGCTTCCTCGCGCCGGCGCAGGATCGCTTCCATCACGACGATCGCGCCATCGACGATGATGCCGAAATCGATCGCGCCCAACGAGAACAGGTTAGCCGGCATGCGCGTCGTACTCATGATGATGAACACCGTCACCAGCGCCATCGGGATGGCCACCGCCGCAACGATGGCGCTGCGCGGACTGCCCAGAAACAGGATCAGCACCAGACAGACCAGCGCGATTCCTTCGAGTACCGTGTGGGTCACCTTGTGGACCGTCAGCTTGACGAGGTCGTCGCGATCGATGTACGGCACGATGCGCACGTCCAGCAGGGCCAGTTTTTTCTGGAGCTGATCGACCTTGGCATGCACGCCCTCGAGCACGCGCGAAGGGTTTTCGTATTTCAGCATCAGCGCGATGCCTTCGATGGTGTCGGGATTGCTGTCCTTGCCGAGAATGCCTTCGCGCTCCTGATGGCCGAATTGCAGCTTGCCGAGCTCGCGCAGGAAGACCGGCACGCCAGCCGCCTGGGTGACAGCGATGGCGCCGAGATCGGTCAGCGTATGGATTTGCCCGATGCCGCGTACCACGTAGCTTTGCTCGCCGCGGGCGACGCGGCCACCGCCGGCATTGGCGCTGTTGTTGTTGATCGCCGTGACGACATCGCTTAGTGCCAGGCCGTAACGCTGCAATTGTGCCGGGTCGAGTTCGAGCTGGAACTCGCGCGTGTAGCCGCCAAAGCTGTTGACGTCGGCAATCCCGGCAACCTGCTTGAAGGCAGGGATCACAACCCACTTCTGAAGCTCGGACAGTTCGGCCAGATTCTTGCTGTCGGACTCCAGTGTGTAGCGGTAAATTTCACCGTTCGGACTGGAGACCGGGCCAAGCGTGGCCTGAATACCGGTCGGTAGCGTGACTTGCCCGATGCGCTCGATGACGCGCTGGCGCGCAAAATAATCCTCGGTGCCGTCCTGAAATACCAGCGTGATCAGCGACAGCGCAAAGGTACTGCTTGAGCGCATCGTGACCACGCCGGGCGTATTGCCCAGCGCGCGCTCAAGCGGCGTGGTGATCTGCTGTTCGATTTCCTCGGCAGCCAGTCCTGGTACCTGCGTGGAAATCTGTACGGTCACATCGCTGATATCGGGATAGGCTTCGACCGCCATGCGGGTCCACGAGACATAACCGAACAGCGTCACCAGCAGCGCCACGACCCAGACCAGCCGGCGACGGCGAAAGCACAGCGCAATGAGCTGGTCAATCATTGAGCAGTACCCCGCCACGCACCACGACACGTTCTCCAGCACGCACGCCGGAGAGGATCTGGACGGTCTCGCCGTCTTCGCTACCCAGCGTTACCGGGCGACGCACGAAGGTCCATGACGCGGTCTCGACAAAGACGCTCACGCTATCGTTATTCATGAGCAGTGCCGACGTCGGCAGGACCAGACGGGGCGAGGACGCGCTGCTGACCTGCACGCTGGCGAACATGTTGGGTTTGAGCTTGCCGTCCGGGTTGGGTAGCGTGATGCGTACCTTGATGCGGCGGGTATCGGGCTCGACCACTGCGCTGACATAGCTGATGACGCCGCGCAAGGCCAGCCCCGGAAAGGCCGGCAAGCGGATATCGGCCGTCTGGCCGCGGCTGATCGCGCCGATCTGGTTTTCTGGCACGTAGGCCGTGACCAGCACGCGTTCGAGATTGGCGATGGTCATCAGGCTGGCGGTGGTGTCATTGATGTAGGCTCCGGCGGCGGTGCCGACGACGGTCACGGCCCCGGCGATGGGCGCGGTAATTCGCAGTGCGCGGTGGCCGTCGGTGCTGCCCAGCGCAGCAAGACGGGCGCTGGCGCGCTGCATTTCGGCCTGGGCCTGCATGTCGTTGCTGCGGGCCTGTTCGGTATCTTTGCCGGCGTTGCCACCGGCGGCATTGACGGCGTCGGCACGTTCGAGGGCGCGCCGGGTCAGTACGCGGGCATCGGTGGCCTTGTCGAGATCGGCGGCTGCCTGTGTCATATCTGGTGCCTGCAGCAGCGCGAGCAACTGGCCCTGGCGCACCACGTCACCGAGGCGCACCGAGACCGTACCGAGTCGTCCACTGAGCGGCGGCAGAATGTTGACGGTCAGTGCCGGGTCCGCCTCGACTATCGCTGGCAACGCTAGCTGGCGTGCGGTTGATGCGCTGCCGACCGGGCTGACAAGCAGGCGGGCGCGCAGCGATGAGCCGGCGGGCACGCTGATCTGTTCGCCCTTGCGTTCCAGCAGCGGTGCCGCGGTCAGGGAAAAGGTCACTAGCAATGCCAGTGCAGCGGCAATGATGCAGCGATGGTGATGGCGTCGGTTGAGCGACATGAACTACTCCCGGCAGGATAATTTTTTGAGAGTAGCCAGGGTGATGTCGGGCTAGATCTGAGTTGCCGGCACTATGCAGCCACGATCTGACAAGGCTGTGACATCAATGCTGGAGGGGTTGGTCACAGGCGAGGTGACCGGCCGAATCTTGCGCTCGAGAAAGATGTCGGTCAAGTAAAAATGCCGTAAAAATAAGCGCCATGGCAGGCATGCCTATAATGAGGCTTCGAGTTCACTACGATAGGCAGGTCTGCCATGCAAGCACCCACCCCTTCCACCTCGCGCAAAAGTCTGTATCTGAAACTGCTGGGCCTTGCCGCGGTGATCATTCTTGGCGTCGTTGGTACCTTGTCGATGTCGTCGAGCAAGTCCGCACCGGACGTCACCTTCACCGATTTGCAGGGCAAGCAAATCCCGTTATCTAGCCTGCGCGGCAAGGTCGTGATGGTCAATTTCTGGGCCACCAGCTGCACCACCTGCGTCAAGGAAATGCCGCAAATGGTCGAGACTTATGAGCGCTACAACGCGCGCGGTCTGGACTTCGTCGCCGTCGCGATGAGTTACGATCCACCCAACTACGTGCTCAATTTCACCGAGACCCGCAAGTTGCCGTTCACGGTCGCGCTTGATCCGCAGGATCAACTGGCCAAGGCGTTCGGTGATGTCAAGCTGACGCCGACGACCTTCCTGATCGACAAGGAAGGCAAGATCATCAAGCGCTATGTGGGCGAGCCGGATTTTGCGGCGTTGCATCAGTTACTGGAAACGGCGCTGGCGGGGTAGGTTACGTGTGGTTCGGCTGAGGTCGCTATTTAGCGTTACGAACGGACCTGACCGGAGGGCATTGCACCGAATGCACTGACTGCGGTTGCTGATTCTGTATGCGCTCCGCCACGACCAAGCCGGGGGCGGCCCGGCAGCCGGACCGGCATGCGGTCCCTTCTTTTTGCTTCGCCAAAAAGAAGTAACCAAGAAAAAGGCGACCGCGAAGCGGCTGCCCTTCGGGTTCCCAAAAACGGTAGTCAGTCAAGGGGAGGGTCGCAAACTCGCTTCGCTCAGACATGCGCCCCTCTGATCCCTTGCCTGACTACCGTTTTTGGCAGCTGCTTCAATGCGGAACAGGTCAAAGTCAACTGCCAAGTCAACATCAACATCAACATCAACATCAACATCAACATCAACATCAACATCAACCCCTACGACCACCACTCAATCGTAGGGTGCAATAACCGAAGGGCATTGCACCGGCGTTCACGTTCTCAAGTCCGGGCATTCATCGTCACACCCGCCCCCAGCGCCTGCTCATCAGCATGATACGAACTGCGCACCATCGCGCCGACCGCCGCGTGCACGAAACCCATCTTGTAGGCTTCGGCCTCGAACATCTTGAAGACATCCGGATGCACGTAGCGGCGGACCGGCAAGTGGTCGCCGCTCGGTGACAGGTACTGGCCGATGGTGAGCATGTCGACGTTGTGCTCGCGCAGGTCACGCATGACCTGCAGGATTTCTTCGTCGGTTTCACCGAGGCCAACCATGATGCCGGACTTGGTGGGCGTCGCCGGGTGCAACGCCTTGAAGCGCTTGAGCAGGTTCAGCGAGTACGCATAGTCGGAACCCGGACGGGCTTCCTTGTACAGGCGTGGCGCGGTTTCGAGATTGTGGTTCATCACGTCCGGCGGTGCCAGATTGAGAATTTCCAGGGCCCGGTCCATGCGACCACGGAAGTCCGGTACCAGGATTTCGATGCGGGTCGATGGGGACAGTTCGCGGATGCGACGGATGCATTCGGCGAAATGGCCGGCACCGCCATCGCGCAAGTCGTCGCGGTCGACCGAGGTGATGACGACGTAATTGAGGCGCAATGCGGCGATGGTCTTGGCCAGGTTTTCTGGCTCGTCCGGGTCGAGCGGGTCGGGACGACCGTGGCCGACATCGCAGAACGGGCAGCGCCGGGTGCATTTGTCGCCCATGATCATGAAGGTCGCGGTGCCCTTGCCGAAACACTCACCGATGTTCGGGCAGCTGGCTTCTTCGCAAACCGTGACGAGCTTGTTGGCGCGCAGGATGTCCTTGATCTCAAAGAAACGGCTCGATGGCAGCGCCGACTTGACGCGAATCCAGTCGGGTTTCGGCAAGCGCTCGGCCTGCACGATCTTGATCGGGATACGCGCCGTCTTGCCGGCACCTTTTTGCTTGTCGAGCGGATTGTAGTAAAGCGGTGTCGCCAGTTCGGTCGGATCGTTTGCCATGGTGTCTGACTCCTGCGTCAAGCCGCTGCAGGAGCGTGTCCTTTCAGTTGTTGTATCAGTTGTCCAGTCAGCGTCACCTGGAGTTGTTCGACCGTCGCGTCACTGCCGAGGCTGCGCATGTCGATGGTTTGCAGTCCTGCATATCCGCACGGGTTGATCCACGAAAACGGCGTCAGATCCATGGCCACGTTCAGCGACACGCCATGATAAGTGCAGCCATTGACCCGGACTTTCAAGCCTAGCGCTGCAATTTTTGCCCCTTCAAACGGGCCGTCAGCAAGGTAAATGCCGGGTGCGCCGGTCTGGCGTTGGCCGTGCAGATTATACGCGGCCAGCGTGTCGATGACCGCTTGCTCGATGCCATGCACGAATTCGCGCGCCAGCAAGCGGCGGTCGCTGCGCTGGCGGCGCAGGTCGATCAGCAGGTAGACGATGACCTGCCCCGGCGCGTGATAGGTGACTTCGCCGCCGCGATCGGTTTGCACCACGGCGATGCCGTGCGCATCGAGCACATGGGAGGGATCGGCACCCAGTCCCAGCGTGTAGACCGGATCGTGCGTGACCAGCCAGAGCTGGTCGGCACTGTCGGCGGTGCGGCTATCGGTGTAGGCACGCATTGCCTGCAAGGTGGTGTTGTAGTCTTCGTGACCACGCTGGATGATAAGAGGGGTTGGCATCGCATCAGTGTAACGAAAAAAAGCACCGCCGGATTTCGCCGGGGGTGCTTTCCTCAGAGCGGTATGGTCAGTTGCGTTTGCTTAGCAGATGGCTCAGCAGGTAGCCGACGCCGGCGGCGATGGCCAGGGCGGTGACCGGTTTTTGGCGCACATAGGTGCGGCAATCTTCGACCAGGCGCTCTTGCGCATCCATCAGCTGTTCGCTGCGATGCGCGACGGTTTCGGCTGTCGAGCTGGCGACGCTCATCATCTTTTCGACTGCCTGATGGGCACCGGCAGTGAACCGCTCGACGGCAGGATGGGCAATTTCGGCGGCCTTGGTGATCGCTTCTTGCGCGGCGTTGCTGGCCTTGTCGATGCTGCTGTCGGCAGTCGCGCCATTGTTGGCGATGGTGGTTTTGATGTTGTCGTTGGAATTCATGTTTTTATCCTTGAGTAAATAAAATTAAACCCGTGCAATGAAAGCCGGACTCAGTGCAGATCGGCTCGGGTTGCTGACGTAACGGCGGGGGAGGGCGGGGGTGTCAAGTTACCACCTTCGCCTTCCCATGTAGTCAGCTGTTTTCTGCTTAGCCGGGCCTCGCGCCGCACCGCGTCCTTGCGGGATTTGGCGATCAGATAGGTGAGGCCCCAGCCGATTAGTCCCAATGTGATCGCGAGTGTTCGGTGTGACATGATGTGTGCTCCGGTTGGCCCGTCTGCTTTCACCACGCGGGTGTATCGATGACCATTGCGGAACTGTCGATAGGATCGAAGTGCTCAAGCAGAACTGAAGCATCATCGTAGCATTTTGATAAACATCAAACTATAGGACAGTGACTGATCGGGCTGTAGGAAGAGGCGAAGAAGAGTCACTCTTTTTGCCGTCCCGTCGGTCTTTACAAATACACGTGCTCGCCATTTTTGGCCTTCCATTCCTGCTCGAAATGCCGTGCGTCTTCTTCGTTGCGAGCAGTGACTCCCATCAGGATGCCGCCGTCGCGGATACCGGCTTCGTAATGCTTGACCCGTTCTTCGGGGAGGCCCCAGCCGATCAGCGCGCCGACCAGCCCACCGGTGACGCTGCCGGCACCGGCGCCGGCGATGGCGGCCGCGATCGGACCTGCGACGACCAGTCCCAGTCCGGGCAGTACCAGCGTGGTGCCGATGGCGGCGATGGCAGCGGCAATCGCGCCTAGCGTTCCACCGATGGCACCGCCGATGCCGGCCCCTTCGGCGGCCTTGCTGCCTAGTTCGGTAACCAGTGTGCTGTCGTCCGGGAAGTGGCGCAGGCGGGTATCGTCCGACATCACCACATTGACGTCGTCGCGGTGGTAACCGCGTTCGGCTACCGTCGTGTAGGCGTGTTCTGCGCTGTCACGGTCATGGAACAGGCCGGTGACGATGCGCGAGGATTGCTTGTCGTTGTTCAGAGTCATGGGGGATTCCTTTCGTCGGGGGCTACAGGTAGCACACCCAATAGTAAAGCGGATGAGGGGAAAAAATTCCCGGTGCCGAGGAAGGCCGTCACCCCAGTATAGACACCGATGTGCCGTTTTACCATCGGAGGCGCCGCTGGCAGAAGCAAGGCAAGCCGCCGGAATCGTGGCGGAGGTCTTATGCCGGTAAGGTCAGCGCGACGTTGACGCGGCAACCTGACTGCACCTGGCTGTGCAGATCGAGCCTTGCCGGCAGCCGGGCGGCGCGTTCACGCATGAGACGCAAGCCATGACTGCATTGCCAGTCCAACCCGGCCAGATCGAAGCCGCGGCCGGTGTCTTCGATGGCGAGATGACATTGCTGATTGTCGTTGCTCAACGTAACCCGTACCTGGCAAGGTCCCGCATGGCGTTCAATATTGGTGAAGCTTTCTTGCAGCAGATGGAACAAGCCCTGCACCGCCTCGGGTGACAACTCCGGTTCTGGCCCGCTGAGGGCGAGTGTGCACGGCGTCCCGGTACGCGAACTGAATGCATCGAGGAAATCGGTCAGGATGGCGTGCAGGCCGAGCGACGTCAGCGTGACCGGATGCAGCTGGTGCTGGATACGGCGCGACGTTTGGGTGATTCCCCTCAGCACAGCGTTACTCTTGAGCCACTGTCCGGCCAGTCGCGCATCGTTGCCGGCTAAGGTTTGCCGTTCGATCAGTGCCAGCCGCATGGCCAGCGCCGTCAGCGAAGAGCCGAGCTGATCGTGCACTTCGGCTGCCAGCACATCGTGCTGTTGTTGCTGTTGGGTGTCGAGCCAGGCGAGCAGTTCCTGCAGGTCGGCCAATTGGCGCTGCAGGTCGGCGACGGGATCGGAGGATGTCATGCCAGCCTGTGCATCAATACGCGGCGGCCTGAGTGGCCACAAATTCGAGCAGCATGTCGGCATCGAGTGGTTTGACCAGATGATGGTCGAAGCCGGCGACGTGCGAACGCTGCTTGTCATCGGCATTGCCGTAGCCGGTTGCGGCGACCAGGATCACTTTGCGCGCACCGGTGATCTGACGTAACGCCGGGGCCAGCTCGTAGCCATTCATGTCGGGCAAGCCAATATCGGAAAGGATGAGTTGCGGCTCGAATTGTGCGGTGAGGGTGAGTGCCGTCGCGCTATTGGTGGCGGTGCGCACGTCGTAGCCCATTAACTCCAGCAGCGCTGCCATCGATTCGTTGGCGTCGTCGTTATCGTCGATCAGCAGGATCCGAAAGCTCTGTCGAGGAGGAGTGCTTGATATCATCGTTGGGTCCTTTATTGTTGAATCTGGCAACCGGCAAGGATGATACCGTCGTCCGGCATCGGGGGAGCTAATGACAACAAAGCGATCGACGTCGCACCCTGGCTATGCAATTAACGCATGAACAGATAAATCACCAGCAATACGATGGCGGGAACGCCGAGTAGCCAGCCGAGTAAGTATTTGCCCATGATGCATCCGATGCGTCCATCCATTGAATAATGTCAGGAAGCGTAGCAGTCGTCACCCGCGCGACCTATAAGACAGCGACTGAAACCGGTGTAGGAAAACATGAAAAAAAACAGCGGCGGGCCTGGCAGAATGGCCATGGCAATACTGCCGAGTGCCGGTCAGAAGCGCGCGCAGCTTCTGCCTCAAAGCACCATCTTGACCATCGGATGCGAACTCAGTGCCCGGTACAGGTCATCAAGTTGCTCGCGGCTGGTGGCGCGTACCGTCACCGTCAGACCGAGGTAATTGCCCTTCGATGACGGCCGCTGTTCCAGCTTGTGATGACCGAACTCCGGATCGAACTGCATGACCACCTCGACGATGGTCGCGGCAAAGGTGTCATGCATCGGGCCCATCACCTTGATCGGGAAATCACTCGGATACTCGATCAGGCTGGCGGGGGTTTCCGGCGTTGTACTCATGGTGTGGCTCTCGATAAAAAGGTCAGGCCGCCTTGGCGATCTGGTAGGCGGCGTACAGTTTCGCATAAATGGGGCCGGGCACGCCTTTTCCAACCGGCAGACCGTCGATGTGACTGACGGGCAGTACTTCCTTGGTGGCCGACGTCAGCAGCACTTCGTCAGCGGCAAAGACTTCGTCGCGCGTGATGCGGCGCGCACTGAGCGTGATGCCGGCGGCGGCGCACAGTTCTTCGATCAACCCGTAGCGAATGCCTTCGAGAATCAGATTGTCTTTCGGTGGGCCCATGACTTCGCCATCCTTGACGATCCAGACGTTCGACGACGAGGCTTCCGTCAGAAAGCCATCCCGGAACTGAATTGATTCGACCGCATCCTGCTCGGCGGCATGCTGTGCGGCCAGCACATTACCCAGCAGCGAAATCGATTTGATCTCGCAACGCAGCCAGCGCTTGTCTTCCATCGACACGCACGCCACGCCGGTTTGCCGCACTGCCGCAGACGGCAAGACGATCGGATTGGTCATGATGAACACCGTCGGCGTGATGTCTTTCGGGAAGGCATGCGCACGCTTGGCGACACCGCGCGTGATGTGCAGGTAGACCATCTGGTCATCGGCCGGATGGGCGCTGACGACCTGGTCGATCAGCACCATCCATTCGTCCCTGGTATGCGGATTGGTGATGCCGATCGCCGCCAGACTGCGGAACAGCCGTGCCATATGGTGTTCGGCGCGGAACAGCTTGCGCTGGTAAATCGGGATCACTTCGTAGATGCCATCACCAAAAATGAAGCCACGGTCGAGGACCGGAATTTTTGCTTCGGACAGCGGCGTCATGACGCCATTCAGATAAACCAGAGGATCGTGCATTGCAGACTTTCGGTTGAAACGGTGAGCCGACATTCTGGCACGATGAGCGCCTTCTCTCCATGCAAAATCAGCATCGGGTCAGGGCAACCATGATGCGTTGCAGCAGGACGAGCGATGGTATTTTTACCAGTTTGACAAAGTGCAGACATCGGTTAGTCTTCAAGGCATTCACCCATCAGAGGATTGAAAACATGAGACCCCATCTGCTTGCCATTGCCACCCTGTTGTCCACTGTCTTCGCTTTATCCGCCACCGCGGTCTGCGCCAAAGACATCCGCATCGCTCACGTCTACGACAAAACCGGCGCGCTCGAAGCCTACGCCAAACAGACCCAGATCGGCTTGCAGATGGGGCTCGATTACGCCACCGGCGGCACCATGACCGTCAACGGCAACAAGCTGGTGCTAATCGAAAAAGACACGCAGGGCAAACCCGATGTCGCCAAGTCCCAGCTCGCGGCGGCCTATGCCGACGACAATGCTGATATCGCGGTCGGACCGACCGGTTCCGGTGTCGCGCTGGCGATGCTGCCGGTCGCCGAAGAATACAAAAAAATCCTGCTGGTCGAGCCGGCCGTGGCCGACGCCATCACCGGTGACAAATGGAATCGCTATATTTTCCGCACGGGCCGCAACTCGTCGCAGGATGCGATCTCGAACGCGGTCGCGCTCGACAAACCGGGTGTGACGATTGCCACGCTGGCACAGGATTACGCGTTTGGCCGTGATGGCGTCAAGGCGTTTCGCGAGACACTGAAGAACGCAAAAATCACCCATGAAGAATACCTGCCCACCAGCACCACCGACTTCACTGCCGGTGCCCAGCGTCTGTTTGATTCCCTGAAAGACAAGCCCGGCCGCAAGATCATCTTCATCATCTGGGCCGGTGCCGGCAACCCGTTCAAGATTGCCGATCTCGACCCGAAACGCTACGGCATCGAAATCGCCACCGGTGGCAATATCCTGCCGGCGATGGCGGCCTACAAGAACTTCCCCGGCATGGAAGGCGCGACCTATTACTACTTCGGGATTCCGAAAAATCCGGTCAATAACTGGCTGGTGTCCGAGCATTACAAGCGCTACAAGACACCACCGGATTTCTTCACGGCAGGCGGGATGTCGGCGGGGATCGCACTGGTTGAAGCACTGAAAAAAACCAAGGGTGATGCCAGCACCGAAAAGCTCATCACAGCCATGGAAGGCATGCGCTTCGAGACGCCAAAAGGCCTGATGATTTTCCGTGCAGAGGATCACCAGGCGTTGCAATCGATGTACCACTTCAGGATCAAGGTCGACCCGGCCTTCCCGTGGGGCGTGCCGGAACTGGTGCGCGAGATCGGCATCGACGAGATGAAGCTGCCGATCCGCAACAAACGTTAAAAGCAACGCTCAATCCGACCCGATGATTTCTCTGGAAACCCGCGACCTGACGATCCGCTTCGGCGGCCACGTCGCGGTCAATGCCGTCTCCTGCGCGTTCGTGCCCGGTACGCTGACGGCCATCGTCGGGCCGAACGGCGCTGGCAAGACCACCTACTTCAACCTGATTTCCGGCCAGCTGAAAGCCTCGTCCGGACAAGTGCTGCTGTACGGACGCGACCTGTCGACCTTGTCGGCACCGGCACGCACGCATGCCGGACTCGGTCGGGCGTTCCAGCTGACCAGCCTGTTCCCGACGCTCAGCGTGCTTGAAAATATCCGGCTGGCGCTGCAATCGCGCCAGCGTCTCGGGCTCGACCTGTGGCATGTCTGGTCGCATCACACGGCGCTCATCGAGCGCGCCGAACAGGTGCTCGAAAGCGTCGCGCTGACTGCACGACGCGATCAGCCCGCCGCTGCATTACCACATGGAGACCAGCGCAAGCTCGAAGTCGGCATGCTGATGGCGCTCGATCCGGCGGTGTACCTGTTCGATGAGCCGACCGCCGGCATGAGTGTCGATGAAGTGCCGGTGATCCTCGACCTGATCCGCCGGCTCAAGGAGCAGACCGGCAAGACCATCCTGTTGGTCGAGCACAAGATGGACGTGGTACGCGAACTGGCGGACCGCATCATCGTGCTGCATAACGGCGCGCTGGTAGCCGATGGCGAACCGGATGCAGTGATCGCGTCGCCGGTGGTGCAGCAGGCGTATCTCGGGCTGGCACCGGTCGGGGAGGACGCATGAACCTGCTGACACTAACCGACGTCCATACCCACATCGGCGCGTACCACATCCTGCATGGCGTCGACCTCGACATCCCGCGTGGCGGGTTGACCATGCTGCTCGGTCGCAATGGTGCCGGCAAGAGCACCACGCTGCGAACCATCATGGGCTTGTGGCAGGCCTCGCAAGGCAGCATCACTTTTGACGGCCAGCCGATCACGGCGCTGGCCACGCCCGACATCGCCCGTCTCGGCATCGCCTACGTGCCAGAAAACATGGGCATCTTTGCCGACCTCAGCGTGCGCGACAACCTGCTGCTGGCGGCGCGCACGGCCCGCACCGTCGAGGCCATCGACCGCCCGCGGCTGGACTGGATTTTCGATTTGTTCCCGGCCATCAAAACCTTCTGGCTGCATCCTGCCGGCAAATTGTCGGGCGGGCAAAAACAGATGCTGGCGGTGGCGCGCGCGATGATCGAACCGCGTCGCCTGATCCTGATCGACGAACCCAGCAAAGGCCTGGCACCGGCGATGGTGGCCAACATGATCACGGCGTTTCGCGAGCTTAAGCAGACCGACACCACCATCCTGCTGGTCGAGCAGAATTTTAACTTTGCGAAGCAACTCGGCGACACCGTCGCCGTGATGGACAACGGTCGCATCGTCCATCGCGGGACCATGGCGGAGCTGGCGGATGATGCCCCATTGCAGGCGCGCTTGTTGGGCTTGTCGCTCGCACCCGGCACCGGAGAACCACGATGATCGACCGACCCAACCTGATTCCACTCTTGCTCGTGCCAGTGCCGGCACTGGTGGCGTTGCCGCTAGTCGGTTCGCCCTCGACCTGGATCACGCTGACCGCCGCTGGCCTGGCGATGGGCATGATCATCTTCATCATCGCGTCTGGCCTGACGCTCATTTTCGGCTTGATGGATGTGCTTAATTTTGGCCATGGTGTCTTCATTGCACTCGGTGCATTTGTCGCCGTGTCGGTACTGGGAGCGATGCCGCAATGGGTGCAGGCCGACCATCTCGGCCTGAACCTGGCAGCACTGGCACTGGCAATGATTGCCGCGATGGTCGCCGCCGGTGCGGTGGGTTTCGTGTTCGAGCGCGTGATTGTGCGGCGTGTGTATGGCCAGCATCTGAAACAGATCCTGATCACGATGGGCGGCATGGTGGTCGGCGAAGAATTGATCAAGGTCATCTGGGGCGCGCAGCAAATCGCGTTGCCGCTACCGGCGGCGCTGCGCGGTGCATTGCTTGTCGGCGATGCGGCGATCGAGAAATACCGCGTGCTGGCGATGGTGGTTGGGCTGGTGGTGTTTGGCGCGATGGTGCTGGTGCTCAACCGCACCAAGCTTGGCCTGCTGATCCGCGCCGGCGTGCAGGATCGCGAGATGGTCGAAAGCCTCGGCTATCGCATTCGTCAGTTGTTTGTGGGCGTGTTCGTGGTCGGTTCGGCGCTGGCCGGACTGGGCGGCGTGATGTGGGGGCTGTACCAGCAAAACGTGATTCCGCAGATGGGTGCGCAGGTCAATGTGCTGATCTTCATCGTCATCATCATCGGCGGACTGGGTTCGACTGGTGGCTGTTTTCTCGGTGCGTTGCTGGTCGGTTTGCTGGCGAATTACACCGGTTTTCTGGTGCCCAAGGTCGCGCTGTTTTCCAACATCCTGCTGATGGGGGCGATCCTGTTATGGCGTCCACGCGGACTGTTTCCGGTGACCTCGCGATGATCCGCCGCCTGCTCTCTGATGACTTGCCGCGCAGCTGCCTACTCAGCTTGCTGCTGTTGCTGATCGTGCTCGGATTAGCGTTTGCTCCGTTCATTTTTCCGGGCGCGAAAGCACTCAATGTCGCTGCCAAGATTCTGATCTTCATCGTGCTGGTCGCCAGCTATGACCTGCTGCTGGGTTATACCGGGATTGTCTCGTTTGCCCACACGATGTTCTTTGGACTCGGCGCGTACGGGGTTGCGATTGCCAGTACGCGCATGGGGCCGGGCTGGCAATCGCTTGGTGTGGGCGTGCTGTCGGCGCTGCTGCTGTCGCTGATCCTGTCGTTGCTGATCGGGCTGTTCTCGTTGCGCGTGCGGGCGATTTTTTACGCGATGATCACGCTGGCGGTGGCGGCTGCGTTCCAGACGCTGGCGTCGCAATTGTCGGAGCTGACCGGCGGCGAGGACGGGCTCAGTTTCAAGTTGCCGGACATGCTGACGCCGGCCTTCCGGTTCAGTGAGTCGCCCTTGTTCGGTGTCACGCCCGATGGCCGGTTGCTGACGTATTACCTGCTCTTCGCGTGCACGGTGGTGCTGTTCCTGATGATGCTGCGCATTGTCAATTCGCCTTTCGGCCGGGTCTTGCAGGCGATTCGCGAAAACGATTTCCGGGCGGAAGCGATCGGCTATCGCACGGTCGTTTTCCGCACGCTGTCGAACGTGCTGGCGGCACTCTTTGCGACGCTGGCCGGAGCGCTGCTGGCAATCTGGTTGCGCTACAACGGCGCGGATACCTCGCTGTCGTTCGAGATCATGATCGACATTTTGCTCATCGTCGTCATTGGCGGCATGGGCACGCTCTACGGTGCGGTGTGCGGCGCAACGCTGTTCATCCTTGCGCAGAGTTACCTGCAAGACCTGATGGGCATGGCCGCGCGCGCCACCAGCAGCGTGCCATTGCTGTCGGCCCTGCTGTCGCCGGATCGCTGGCTGTTGTGGCTGGGGATATTGTTTATTCTGTCGGTCTATTTTTTTCCGAGCGGGATTGTGGGGCGTTTGCGGGGCACGGGATCGCATTGAGCTTGCTGTTCTAGGCCGTCGGTGTTGGCGACGGGGAGCGGTGCACCGCACTCACCCGTTACCCCGCAGCCCGCAAAATTCCAGGACTGCCTGTCGTACTTCCACGACTGATTTTCTCGTCTCATCCCTTAGCGCGCCGTCGCCCCTTCCCGTAAGGTGTCGACCGCTATCCGCATGATTGCGTTGCCACCAAGAATCATCGTAGTATAAAAACCGTTAGTAATAACGGCTTGATGACTCCGACTGTGCCCGGTAACGATTTCCAAAGGTGAACCATGGTAGCTTCCCCGTCCCGCCGCCTTTCTGTTGTCCTCGCCATTCGACGAGTTTTCCTGTTCTGCTTCAGTCTTTTGTTTGCCTTGCCAGCCAGTGCAACGTTGAAAGATGACTACCTCCCACCGGAGCAGGCGTTTGTTTTTTCTGCCCGGGTTGTTGATGGGAATACCGTCGCATTGCACTGGGACATCGCGCCTGGCACCCATCTCTACCGCGAGCGGATCAGCATCGCGTCCACGCAGTCGCAGGCACAGTGGGCCGCGTTATTGTTGCCTGCCGGTGAAGACCGCTTCGATCCCAACTTCAACAAGACCATGGCGATTTTTGAAAAATCGCTGGACGTCGATGTCCATTTTTCCAAGGGGTCGTCACTGATCCCGCTCACTGTCAACTGGCAGGGTTGTGCTGATGCCGGTCTGTGTTATGCCCCGGCGAGCGCCGACCTGCAAGTGGCATTGACCGGTCTTGGCGCATCGACTAACCGGGTGGTGCCCGGTTTAGCCACTGTTCTGCCGACCCCTGTCGTGCCATCCGTCCCGGTTTCAGCGGACCCGATTGCTGCAGCGCTCGCCGGCGGTAATCTGCTGCGCACGCTGGGTGTGTTCTGGCTGGCCGGCTTGCTCCTCTCGTTCACGCCGTGCGTGCTGCCGATGGTGCCGATCCTGTCGTCATTGATTGCCGGGCAAGCTCGGCGTCCCAGCCGGTTGCGCGGCTTCCTGCTCTCGCTGGCATACACGCTGGGCATGGCGCTGGTCTATGCCGGTTTTGGTGTGGCGGCCGGACTGGCCGGCGAAGGCCTGGCTGCCGCGCTGCAAAATCCGTGGGTACTGGGCGGTTTTGCGTTGCTGCTGACCACGCTGGCGCTGTCGATGTTCGGTTTATACGAGTTGCAGATGCCGACCTTCATCCAGCAACGTGCCACCGGCTGGTCAAACCGCTTCAAGGGTGGATCGACTGTCGGCGTGTTTCTGATGGGTGGTGTCTCGGCGCTGGTGGTTGGTCCTTGCGTGGCGGCACCGCTGGCCGGGGCACTGGTCTACATCAGCCAGACCGGTGATGTCGTGCTCGGCGGTCTGGCACTGTTTGCGATGGCGCTCGGCATGGGCGTGCCGCTTCTGCTGGTAGGTCTGTCTGCGGGCAGCTTGCTGCCCCGCGCGGGTGCCTGGATGGAGCGTGTCCGGCAATTGTTTGGCCTGCTGCTGCTGGGTGTGGCGATCTGGATAGTGGCACCCGTGTTGCCGGTGTCATGGCAGATGGTGCTGTGGGCAGGATGGTTGCTGGCAGCGGCCGCGTGGCTGGGATTGTTTGGCAGTGCCCAGCACGGTGCAGCTTTGGCCGGGCGTGCTGCCGCGGCAGGACTGACGATCCTGTCCGTGATCCTGCTGGTGGGGGCCGCATCCGGTGGCCGCTCGGTGTTGCAACCGCTGGCGCATTGGCGCGGGCAGGGCGTAACGGCTGACGTTGCCGGCGCACTTCACATCAGTCGTGTTGCCAGTCGCGCTGCGCTGGATGCCGCACTGGTTGCTGCGCATCAGCAAGGTCAAGCCGTCATGCTCGATTTTTATGCGGACTGGTGCGTCGCGTGCAAGGAGTTCGACAGCATCACCTTCCGCGATCCCGCAGTACAAAAACGCCTGGCCGGCGTGCGCGTCTTGCAAGTCGACGTGACGGCCAATACCGCGGAAGACAAGGCGTTGCTCAAGCGCTTCAGCCTGTTCGGTCCGCCCGGGATGGTTTTTTTTGGCGCAGCCGAGGCGGGCCGGGTCAGTCACAAAGTGATCGGCTATCAGGCTCCTGATGAATTTCTGGCGTCGCTGGACCGGGCTGCGATTCCCTGAATCGGTGTGGTAAATCGGTGCGAGCTTTAAAAAAGACGGTAAAGCATGGGTTTTGGCATATTGCTTAAAACCAAGAGTATCGTAGTATTGATTTCTGGTTTCAATTTGTTGATGCGTTTCATCACCTACGGAAAACTGATGATGACTAAAAATCTCCCTCTGCTGGCGCTGCTCCTGTCGGCCTTGTATCTGCCGGCACATGCCCTCGAAATCGGCCAGTCCAGTCCAGCATTTTCTCTTCCCGGTCCCGCTGGCGCAGTCCGTCTGGATGACTTCAAAGGAAAAATCATTTACCTCGATTTCTGGGCCTCGTGGTGCGGTCCCTGCAAGCAATCCTTTCCGTGGATGAACGAGATGCAGACCCGCTATGGCAGCAAGGGTCTGCAGGTCGTTGCCATCAATGTTGACAAGAAAGTCGCCGATGCCGGCATCTTCCTCAAGGACCATCCCGCGACCTTCAGCGTCGCCTTCGATGCGGAGGGAAAAACACCTGCCAGCTACGGCCTAAAAGGCATGCCCGGCTCGGTACTCATTGGTCCCGATGGCAAGGTCTTGCTGGTCCATAACGGCTTTGTCCCGGCTGATCGTGATGCCCTCGAACAGCACATCAAACAGGCACTCGCCGGCAAGGACAAGCCATGAAGCCCGCATTCAAAAAACTGATGATGCTCGTTGCCGTGGCGGCGCTGGCGGGTTGCAGCAGTCTCGGCCAGGTCCAGCCGTGGGAAAAAGGCAACCTGGCCAAAGCGTCCATGACATTCGGCGGTGATCCGCTGGATCAGGCTTTTGTACAGCACATCTACAGCAGCAAAGAAAACTCTAGCGGCGGTTACGGCGTTGGCGGCGGCGGCTGCGGTTGCAACTAAGGATACCCATGAAAAAAAATTCATCTAGCCCAGCTTTGCCTTGCGCGTGCGCTGCGGTCGACCAGTTCGCCGGCGCATGGTCCCGCTGTTTCACCGGCAACGTCGCCTCCAGTGTTCTCATGGCCTCCCTGATTCTGCCCGGCATGGCCGCCTTGGTGTCACGCAATGCCGCTGCAGAAAACGCCCCGGAACAATCCACCATCGGCCTCAAATACGGTTCCTACAAGGACAGCCAGCCAGGATTTGACCGCATCAAGGTCAGTACGCCACAAATGTATGCGCAGGTGCCGATCGCCGGGGTCTGGTCGATCGAGGGATCGGCCTCCGGCGACAGTGTTTCCGGCGCGTCGTCGTACTGGCATACCGAACGCTCCAGCGCTAGTCAGATGAGCGATTACCGCAAGGCTGCCGACCTGAAGGTCACCCGCTATTTCTCGCGTGCGGCTGTCTCTGCCAGCGTGGCGTATTCGACCGAGCATGATTACATTTCGCGCGCGATCGGTCTTGAAGGCCGCTGGTCGAGCGCTGACAATAACCGCACCTGGACGATTGGCTACGGGCTTTCCCGCGACCGCATCGACAATACCTCCAACGGCACCAATACCGCCATCGACCAGCACAAGCGCACCCATGAATTCATGGCCGGTGTCACGCAAGTGCTGACGGCGAACGATATTGCCCAGCTCAACCTGACCCGCAGCATCGGCGCCGGTTATTACGATGATCCCTACAAGACTCTCGACCAGCGTCCTGACCAGCGCAATGCCTGGATAGCACTGGCCCGACTGAACCATTACGTCGGTCAGTTCGATGCGGCGCTGCGCGGCAATTATCGCTATTACACCGACACGTTCGGTATCCGTTCGCATACGGTCGGCATCGAGTGGGAGCAGCCATTCGGGCGCTGGAGCATCACGCCGGGAGCGCGCTATTACAGCCAGAGCGCGGCCAATTTTTATCTTGATCCGGTACTCGACGCGACGGGTCAGTACGACGTTGGCGCGACGCTTGCCAGCGGCGTTGGCATGACAGGTCCCCATTCGTTTGATGCACGACTTGGCGCGTTTGGCGCAGCCACCCTGTCGGGCAAGATCAGTTGCCGCGTCACGCCCGCTACCGTCATCGATGCCAAATTCGAAGCCTACCGGCAAGCGGCTGGCTTGCATGCTGGCACGACCGGGAGTCCGAATCTCGACCCGCTCCGGGCGAATTTTTTGCAACTTGGTTTGACGCATCGTTTTTAGTGCAGTGCCCTTGACGGCTACTTCCCATCACGCATGACATTACTTATGGTCATCCCTCCATGAAACGCTGGCGCACAGTACGGTTCGAATTTCCTGCCATGGCATCGCTGTGCAGCATGCAGATGGATGGCACGGACGAACGTCTGATGCGCCGTGCAGCCAAGGTCGCGATTGCCGAAGTGCGTCGTATTGAGCACAAGTATTCGCGCTATCGCGATGACAGCATCATCAGCCGCATCAACCAGGCAGCCGGTCTGGCACCGGTGGAGATCGACGACGAAACCGCTGGTTTGCTCGAATTCGGCAACCAGCTCTGGCGGCTTAGCGATGGGCTATTCGACATGACGTCCGGTGTCTTGCGGCAGGCCTGGGATTTCAGGAAAGGCAGCATGCCCGAACCGGCTCGCATGGCCAGCCTGCTGGAGCGGGTCGGCTGGCAAAAGCTGGAGCGGGCCGACCGGCAGGTGCGTCTGACGCTGCCGGGCATGGAGCTCGATATCGGTGGCTTCGGCAAAGAATATGCAGCCGATCGCGCAGCAGCGATCTTGCAGGAGGCCGGCATCGTTCATGCGCTGGTCAATCTGGGCGGCGATCTGCATGTACTTGGTCGACGTGGTTTGCCCGAGCGCGACAACGCCCCCTGGCAAGTAGCTATCCAGCATCCCCGGCCACCGCCGCAGCAACCGCTGGCCACGCTGGCGTGGTTGCCGGTAGCACGTGGCGGGTTGGCGACCAGCGGGGACTATGAACGCTTTTTCATGCATCAGGGGCGGCGCTACTGCCACATCCTTGATCCGCGTACCGGCTGGCCGGTGTCGTACTGGCAGTCGGTCAGCGTGCTGGCAGCCAACACCACAACGGCCGGTGCGCTTGCCACGATCGCCATGCTGAAAGGGCCTGCGGGGGAAGCCTGGTTGCAGTCTCAGGAGGTGCGTTACCTCGCCATCGCGCCAGATGGCCAACCCAGCAGTACCGCATTTCCACAGGCGCAAGGCGTGTCCTGCTAGGAGTTTTTTCTGACCTTCCACACTTGATTGAGGAGAGTTCTCATGAATCCCCGTTCCAACGTTTTTTACAAAAAATTCCCGCATGGTCTCATCGCCGCATCGGTCGTCACCGTCATGTTGCTGGCGGCATGCGGCGGCGGTGAATCTCCTGTGACAACGTCAGCACCGTCACCGTCACCGTCACCGTCACCGTCACCGTCACCAACGCCAACGCCAACGCCAACGCCAACGCCAACGCCAACGCCAACGCCAACACCAACACCAACACCAACACCAACAC
>NZ_JASJWR010000010.1:0-112646 GCF_035019065.1 Actimicrobium sp. CCI2.3
CATTGCTGCAGCGATGATGATGGGAACGCATGCCGAAATGCCGGTTCATGAAACATTCAGGCTAGGAGCCTGTCGGATGCAGCCGATTGCAAATGAATAATGGTGGATAACGCCAGCGTCTGACCCGCACGTGCTGCACTGCAACTTATTACTTTGTAGACATGACCCAAACCAAACAGTAGGCTGGCGGCCTGAACTCTTACGAAAGACGATTGCATGCCATTGCCCCAGACACCAGCCCGCATCTTGCTTGGCACCGTTTTCGCCCTGACCATGCACCCGTTGCTGGCCGCCGATTTTCCGGTCCCCGCCGAAGGTGACTGGACCATCCGTGACTTCCACTTTCGTTCCGGTGCGGTGTTTCCCGCATTGACACTGCACTATCGAACCATTGGTGCGCCAAGCGGAATCCCGGTTTTGCTGCTGCATGGCACCGCGCAATCCGGTGCCAGCCTGCTGGCACCGCAATTCGGTGGCGCACTGTTCGGCCCCGGCCAGCCGCTCGATGCAAGCCGCTATTTCGTGATCCTGCCGGATGCAATCGGCCACGGCAAATCCAGCAAACCCTCCGATGGCCTGCGCGCTGGCTTCCCCCGCTACAGCACCGAAGATATGGTCGAAGCGCAGCACCAACTGATCACCGAGCACCTCGGCATCCCGCATTTGCGGATGGTGCTGGGCTATTCGATGGGTGGCATGGAGACCTGGATTTATGCGCAGAAATATCCGGCGATGATGGATATTGCGGTCCCGATGGCATCACTGCCGACCGAAATGGCAGGGCGCAACTGGATGCTGCGCCGTCTGATCAGCGACACGATCCGCAATGACCCGGCCTGGATGAATGGCAATTACACGACCCAGCCACGCAGCGCACAGAGTAGCTCGGTGTTTTTCGGACTGGCCACCAACGGCGGCAGCCAGGCCTTGCAAAAAGCCGCACCGACCCGCGTAAAAGCCGATGCCCTGCTCGATGCACGACTGGCCGCACCGTTCCCGGCCGATGCCAATGACGTGCTGTATCAGTGGGAATCCTCGCGCGACTACGATCCGTCAGCCGGACTGGAGCGCATCACGGCCACGCTGCTGGCGATCAATTCGGCCGATGACGAGCGCAATCCGCCCGAGTTGGGCATCATGGAACGCGCCCTGCAACGGATCAAAAACGCCCGGATGCTGCTCATTCCCGGCAGCGAACTGACGGCAGGACATGGCACCGCGTTTCGCGCCGACCTGTGGAAAGAGTCGCTGGCCGAACTGCTGCAACAAACACCGCAACCGATGAAGTAACCTCACGTCCACCACGAAAGGAATGACCGCATGTTCGACAAGGACAGATTTATTCAGGACTGCAAGGAGGCCGCCACGTCCGGCCAGGTGGCACTGCGTGAAGTTGTCGCGGAAGCGGTCTCGCAACGCGCGTCGCTCATGGCAGAACTGGGCGAGCCGCAGCATGCGGGCATCACCCCGCTGTACCGCTCGCCGGAACTCACCATCATCAATTTTGTCTGGGCACCGTGCATGAATCTGCTGCCACACAATCACCAGATGACGGCGGTTATCGGCATCTATGAAGGCCGGGAAGACAATATTTTCTGGCGTCGCACCGAAGGGTCGATCGAGGCGGCAGGTGCCAAATCGCTGGGTGCCGGCGAAGTCGCCACGCTCGGTCGTGACATCATCCATTCGGTTCTCAATCCGTTAGCCCGGATGAGTTGCGCGATCCACGTCTACACCGGCAACTTCTTCGAACCGCACGAACCACGCAGCCAGTGGGAGCACGCATCACTGCGTGAACAGCCGTACGATATCGAGCAGGTCCGGGCCGTCTTCCATGATGCAGAGGCCCGCTTCAAGGCGGTCCACTGACGTCACCGACTAGCAGCCCGCCACGCACTTCCCGTTCGCAGTAAACGACATCGGCTTGCCGCTGACGGGCAAATAGGTCGGTACTTTGACGGCGGACTTGAAGACTGCGGTGCGGGTACCCGGCAGTAACTTGCCGTCTTTGGTGGTGGCCTGATTGGCATGCGAGGCGATCACGGCATTGGGCTTGACCAGATCATTGATCACATAAGCCGCTTCGACCGGGCCGGTAGAAAACGTACCACCGATGTTGAGTACTGCCAGCGTGGGTTTGTAGAAGCGTCGCACGACCAGTTCCTGGTCGGCAATGATGCCGGTATCGCCCGACAGGTACACCACCAGCCCGTTTGAAAACGTCAGCACGTAGCCACCGGCAGGACCGACATACGCGGTCAGCGCATTGGCTGCCAGCGCCTCGGCATGGGCGGACTCCAAGAAGTCCGGATCGAGTCCGTTCGAGTGTGCCGCTGGCACGCTGGCGATGCTGACGCCACCGATTTTGCTTTGTCCGCCAAACCGCACCAGTTGCACCTGATCGGCCGTACCGCCAGCAGCCTTGATGCGGCGCGAGAAAAAACTGCCCATTTCACCGCCAACGAACAGCTTGGCTTTTTGCGCCAGCACGATTTCTTCGGTGACCGACGACGGCGTGCTTTTCACTGAAAAATCCGGTGCAGCACAGGTACCGGCGTTGGCAGACGGCTGGTGACGGTCGCCAAGATGGTCGCCATGCACATGGCTGAGCAAAACGGCATCGATCTTGCCAAGACGCGGATCATTGCCACCGCGCACCGTGCGACCGGCGTCATACAGGATGCGCGTGCCGTCCGGATCTTCAAAAATCAGCGCCCGGTCAGCGGCACAGACTTCGCCATCATGACTGCCAAGTGGCGTGATCGTGACCGTGGCGGGGCTAGCGGCGAGGGCAGACGACAGACCTAGCGTGCAGCAGGCTGCAAACAGCAAGCGGTGGAGAACGGGGCTATTTTTCATCAGGGCATCCTCGGGAAAAGTGGTTCGGCAGCAAGTAGTCGGTGCACGTCATGGCGGGCACGCAAACTGTGGCACCGTAGAGTAGCTGTTTTTTCCGACGCCTTGTCAGTGCAACCAGGAAGACCGCGGCTTCAGGTACTACAGGTCCGCAAAACTGCGCTACAGTGATAACCCCGAACGACTCCACCTTTTCGATTTTCAAACCATGACTGCTGCGCGTTCCCTGACTGTGCGCTGCCTCGCCGCTTGCCTGTTTGTACTGAGCCTCCCGACTGCCGCCGCCGACATGCGCAAGACCTTGCATGTGGTCCTGCAAAATGGCGAAACCGTGCTCGACCCGGCCCAGGCCTCCGATACCAATACACTGAGCCTGATCGAAAACATCTTCGATGCACCGCTGCGCTACGACTATCTGGCACGCCCGCTGGCATTGCGACCGAACCTGACGACCGCCATGCCGACCATCAGCGCCGATGGCAAGACCTACACCCTCACACTGCAGCACGGCATCCGCTTCACGCCGGACCCGGCCTTCGGCGGCAAGTCGCGCGAACTGGTCGCCACCGACCTGATCTACAGCATGCAGCGCCATTACGATCCGGCCCTGAAATCGCCCTGGCTGTTTTTACTCGATGGCAAACTGGCCGGCGACAGCGAACTCAAGCAAGGCACGTTCGATCCGATGCGCCCGATCGCCGGCCTGACCGCGCTCGACAGTCACACCCTGCGCATCGTGCTCGATCGCCCGGACAATAATTTTCTATACCTGCTGGCGATGCCGGCGCTCTCGGTGGTGGCGCATGAAACCATCGCCGCACACGCACCCTTCCCGGTCGGCACCGGCCCGTACATGCTGCGCGAATGGCAGCGCAACAGTCGCTTGCTGCTCGACGCCAATCCCGATTTCCGGCGCACCGTCTTCGACGACAACACCACCGGCAATCCCGCCATCGCCCGTGCGCTGCACGACAAGTCGCTGCCGCTGATTGGTCACATTGATGTTCGTGTACTGGAAGAACAGCAAGCCCGCGTCCTGGCCTTCCTGAATCACGATATCGACTACCTCGAACCGGTACCGGCACCACTGGCCGGCATGGTGCTGGAGCAGGGCAAGCTGAAACCCGAGTTGTCCCGGCAAGGCATCACGCTGGCGCTGACACCGATGATGTCGCTCGACTACCTGTGGATGAACATGGAAGACCCGGTGCTGGGCGGTATCGGCTTGCCGCAGATTGCGCTGCGCCGCGCGATCGGCTACAGCTACGACCGCGCCGAGGATATCCGCGTGCTGTCAAAAGGACTGGCGATTCCGGCCCAGTCGCCGCTGCCGCCCAACGTAGTCGGTTATGACGCGGCGCTGCGCAGCGATGCCGAAACCAACCCGGCGCTGGCACGTGCGCTGCTCGACCATTTCGGCTATCGCGATCGCGATGGCGATGGCTGGCGGGAACAGCCGGACGGTTCGCCACTCACGCTGACGATGCATACGCTGGCTTCGACGACCGGACGACTGCGCGACGAATTATGGCGTCGCAGCCTCAGCGCCATCGGCATTCGGGTGGTTTTCAATAGCGGCAAATTTACCGACCTGCTGAAAGCAGCGCGACTCGGTCAGGTGCAGATGCTGGAAGCGGAGTGGATCGCCGACTTTCCCGATGGCGAGAATTTTTACCAGCTGCTGTACGGCCCCAACGCCGGCTCTGCCAACCGTGCCCGCTTCCGGCTGCCGGCCTTTGATCGTCTGTACGAACAGGCGCAGCAACTGCCCGACTCGCCCGCACGCAACCTGTTGTATCGCGACATGAATCACCTTCTGCAAGGCTATGCGCCATGGGTGCTACGCACCCATCCGGTCTCGGCCGATGTCCAGCATCCCTGGCTGCGCAATTACCAGCGCCATCCGGTGATGCTGACGACGTGGCGGTATCTGGATCTGGAACGCTGAAGGACAGCGTTCACAGGCAAAATCCGTAGGGTGCAATAACCGAAGGGCATTGCACCGAATGGTCTGGCTGCGCTCAAGGATGCGATCAACGACGATCACATTGCCTGCATCGCATTGATACTTGCGCTGATGGCCTGGTTCTGGCGGGATAAAAACCGCATTAATTCCCGCTGGCGGTGCAATGCCCTTCGGTTATTGCACCCTACGTGACAGACATTGAAAAAATGGACTATTCGGTATAAGGTACACACTTAAGTACACACTACGCGAGGAAAGAATGCAAATCACCAAAGCATTTAAAAACGGCAACTCCCAGGCAATTCGCATTCCTGCCGAACTCGCCTATGAACGCACCGATATCGACTTCGAAATCGTGCGCGTTGGCGATGAAATTCGAATCCGTCCCGCTCAACGACTGCTTACGGGCGCACTTGCCAAGTTTGCCAAGTTTGGACCTGACTTCATGGCAGAGGGACGAAGCGACCAGGAGCAAAACGATCGGCAGGAGTTGTAATGGCGCTGTTCATGCTCGATACCAATATGTGCATCTATTTGATGAAGAAACAGCCCGAGCAGGTCGCCAGTCGATTTAGCCAGTGCTATGCCGGTGATGTCGTGATGTCGGCGATTACGTTTGCCGAGCTGGTGTACGGCGTTACCGTTTCTCAGGACAGTGAACGTGAACGGCAGAATCTCGCTGAACTCATTGAAGACATTCCGGTTGCCCCGTTTGATGCCTCTGCTGCACTTGCCTACGGTCCGATCCGGGAGGCGACTCGTGACCGCAAGAAAGACCATCTGGATAAACTGATCGCCGCGCATGCCGTGGCACTCGATGTCACTCTGGTGACAAACAATGTCCGTGATTTTATTATTTATCCCGGTCTCAGAATCGAGAACTGGGTCGTTGCATAGCGATTTACAGACCTGCGGGCGGCGATAACGCATCGACCAGCCAAAAAAAATGCCCACTCGAAAGTGGGCAAAATCTATATCAATTTGGGTAGACATAGAGGAGACAGCCAAACTATAACGATCGGCCCTGCCCCATGCCAATTTTCATTTTGCATATCAGTTATGCGAAATGGGCATAACAGGACACCTTTCGGCTGCCATCTGCGCGCGCCGCTGCACTGGCGAGATCCACTGACTGACAATCATTCCGGCAATTAGTAATGCTGCACCGACCAGGCTACGCCAGGACATCACCTCGCCCAACCAGAAATAGGCCGCAATGGCAGCGCAGGCAGGCTCGAACGCATAGATCACCGCCGCCTCGTTGGCACTGCTGTGGCGCTGTCCCCAGGTTTGCAATGAAATGATCGCTGCCGTTGCCACCAGTCCGAGGTACAGAAAATTCACCACATCGGTCTGCATCGCCGACGCGATCACCGTCCAGTCGACCGGATGGTACGGCAATTCCCACGCCACCAGCCAGAGTCCGGCGCACAGCGCGACGACGATGATCTGTACCGTGGTTAGCACCATCAGGCTGCTGGCACGCCGCGTCAGGACTTCGAGCAACTTCACGTACACGCCAAAAAGAAACGCCCCGGTCAATGCCAGATTATCGCCAAGTCCCCACATACCGCCATCCCAGCACAGCGCAAACAGACCGACGATGGCTAGCGCAATAGCGGTCACGATGCGACGCTCGGGTACCTTGCCTGCCAGCAGGCCCAGCAGCGGTACAACCAGCACATTGAGGCCGGTGACGAACGCATTGCGATTCGAACTGGTCAGGGCCAGACCTTCGAGTTGCAGCATGAAACACAGGAACAGCGTGATCCCCAGCAGCACCCCGGGCAGACAATCACGCCAGCGCGCGCGCCACAGGAACGGCGTCAACACGAGACCGGCCATCGTGAAGCGAACGAGGATGATCCAGACCGCTGAAAAATGTGCGGTCAGATCTTTCATTGCCGGAAACGTCGTGCCCCACACCAGCGTGACGATCAGGAGCGCAAGAATGCCTTTCAGGCGAGATGGAATAGACAAGAACATAAAATGACAGCCGCCAAAAAAAGTGTTTAAAAAAGAACAGGCCAAGCCATCTCGTCAGAGGAAATACTCACATAAAATTATTTCCGCTGAGAAACATATGGTATATTTTGCAGAGTTGCAAAAGTAACAGAGTGACCGGCAAACCTGGAGTGATCCAGCGACGCAAAGCTACAGGGGCTTCTTCGGAAGTCAGCCAGCTACCTGACAGCATCCCGCTGTCAGGCCAACCATTCAGCACGTCCAGAGGACGTCTCGAATAAAAGGCAAAATCATGACCACACCTTCCGTTTTCGTCCACCGCATTACACGGGCCATCTTTGCCGTCATGGCCTTTCTTCTGTGCCCGATCGTCGCCCACAGTGCGATCGTTCGTGAGGCGGTCGTGCCGGCTTATTTCTACCCTAGCCCGAACAGTACGGCATGGGCCAGCCTGAACGTGCTGGCCAAGAAAATGCCGACCACTGCCATCGTCAATCCGAACAGCGGTCCCGGCACTGCCCCCGACCAGAACTACGTGAAGGCCATTGCCAACCTGCACGCCTCCGGCGGCACGGTGATCGCGTATGTCTCGTCGTCCTATGGCAACCGTCGCCTGTCTGACGTGACCAAGGACATCAATACCTACCTGGCCCTCTACAAGGTGGATGGCTTTTTCATCGACGAGATGACCGATGACAGCACCGCCGCCCACATCCAGTACTACCAGTCGGTCTACAACTACATCAAGGGCCTGTCGCCGAAATTCACGGTCACCGGCAATCCTCGCACCAACGTACCGGAGCGCTACCTGACCTTGCCGCTGGCCGACAAGTTCGTGACCTTCGAAGACACGCTGCAACGCTTTAAACGTCAGGTCGTGCCAGCATGGCAAGTCAACTATCCTGCCGCGCGTTTCATCAGCATCGTCCATACCAGTCCGCGCTCCAACATGGCTGCCGTCATGAAGATCAACAGCATGCGCGGCATCGGTGGTCTGTTCGTCACGACGCTGGGCATGCCGGACCCGTACTTCAAGCTGCCGGCCAACTGGGGCCTCGACATGGCCATCGCGCTGTCACTGCAATAAATCGTACCGGCATGTGGCCGGAACAGGCGATGGACAACCAGATATAGTCAGGAAGCAGTCATCCTGAATATCCCTTGCGCATTGCCGGCATCGAAACCCAGATCCAGCTGATCGCTTCCATCAACGACATCGCGCGAAATGAATTCGTAAAAGCTGCCCGGCACGTCATGCTCCACCAGCGAACCGTCAGCCGCAATAAAACGACGCGTCACGTTATCGGCGAGGAAAGCGGTCTGGCGAATCCGGCCACTTTGCGAGACTTCGACAGATTGCTTCATCGGCCGGCGCAAGACCTTTTGCTGTAACGCGACCTGCGCCACATCGGCGACCCGGTCAGTCACGTGATTGAAGGTGTTGCCTTCGGTCGCGATCCACGCCATTTCTGCCGATTCGGCGCGCAGCACGTCGTAGTCGGCCAGGGTCGGGGTCGCATGCTGGCACGCAAAACACGCCTGCAATTGCACCAGCAATGAAATGGCGTGCGTGACTGAAAGCCGGTTGTCACGCCCCAGTTCATGCAATAGCCAGTGTGATTTCGGTGACAGCGGGTCCCGCGAGGTCGACACCACCCGCGTCACCGCCTGCTGAAACGGCACCGAGAATTTTTCCGGATGCAGTTCGCTGACAAAGAATTGCGCGATCTGCTCAGGGCAATCCTGCTGCACATACGAGCGTCCCGTCATGCCGATGCGATCCAGCGGAAACACGCCATTGAGCCGGTAACCAAGCGGCTCGAGCAGGCGCGTGAACGCGCATTCTCCAGGTGGCAACGCGCCATTCTCCGCCCAGCGCACGGTACGCAGCGCGCCATGGTCATGCCAGACCTTGTCGCCGCGACTGGCCACTTCTTCGGTGTAGCGGCGACCGCTGGGCACCCGTTGCAGCAAATCATGAAACAGCACCATGTTGAGCGCTTGCGCCATTTCCTTGCGCGACACCTGGCCTGGCTCCCCGCCGGAAAACACCGACGGGATTGCCAGCAAGCGATAGACTTGCGCGGCACCGTCGGCACCGATGACTTTTTCGATCAGGTTGGCCAGATTGCTGTTATCTGTTCTCATGAAAAAATCCTGTGTGGATAAATGGCAGCCGCTATCCCGACTGCGCGAGCGTTCGCGGCGACCGCGTTCGACCAGTACTTCTCCGAAGGCAGGCAAGTCAATGCGCATGATTGCCTCCTAAAGATCAAAACTGATGCCCTGCGCCAGCGGCAGGGCATGACTGTAATTGATCGTGTTGGTGGCACGCCGCATGTAGCCTTTCCACGCATCGGAGCCGGACTCCCGACCGCCGCCAGTGTCTTTTTCACCGCCGAATGCGCCACCGATTTCAGCACCGCTGGGGCCGATGTTGATGTTGGCGATACCGCAATCGCTGCCGGTCGCGCCGAGAAAAGTTTCGGCTTCGCGCAAATCGGTGGTGAACAGGCTCGACGACAAACCTTGCGGAACAGCGTTATTCAACGCAATCGCCTGCGCCAGCGTGTCGTAGCGCACCACATACAGGATGGGCGCGAAGGTTTCGTGATGCATGATGGCCGATTGCATCGGCATCTCGACGAGCGCCGGATGGACGTACTGACCGCCTTCGGCACCGACGACCTCGGCACGTTGTCCGCCAAAGACGATGCCGCCTTCGGCGCGCGCCTTGTCCAGCGCCAGCTGCATCGCGTCGAATGCTGCGGCATCAATCAGCGGACCAACCAGCGTAGCCGGATCGGACGGATTACCGACTGGTAGCGCCGCGTAGATTTTTTTCAGGCGCGGCAGCAAGGTGTCGTAAATACTGGCGTGAACGACTAGCCGGCGCAGGCTGGTGCAGCGCTGACCGGCCGTGCCGACCGCGGAAAAAACAATGCCGCGCACAGCCATGTCGAGGTCGGCACTGGGCGCGACGATCATCGCATTGTTGCCGCCCAGCTCTAAGATAGTGCGCGCCAGCCGTTGTGCGCAGCGGGCCGCGACATCGCGTCCCATGCGCGTGCTGCCGGTGGCGCTGATGACCGGCACGCGTTTGTCATCGACCAGCGCCGTGCCGCAGTCACGACCACCGATGACCAGTCCGGTCAGTCCGTCGGGTGCGTCGCTACCGAAACGCGCCACGGCTTTCATGAACAGGGCGTGCGTGGCGAGTGCTGTCAGCGGGGTTTTTTCGGACGGCTTCCAGACCACGCTGTTACCGCATACCAGCGCCAGCATCGCATTCCAGGCCCACACCGCAACCGGGAAATTGAACGCCGAAATCACGCCGACCACACCCAGCGGATGCCAGGTTTCCATCATCCGGTGGCCGGGCCGTTCGGAGGTAATCGTCAGACCATACAACTGGCGCGACAGGCCCACGGCAAAATCGCAGATGTCGATCATCTCCTGCACCTCGCCCAGCCCTTCCTGCAAGATCTTGCCGGCTTCCTGCGTGACGACGCGACCGAGCGCTTCCTTGTGGCTGCGTAGCTCATCGCCAAACAACCGTATCAGTTCGCCGCGTCGCGGTGCTGGCACCGACCGCCAACGGACGAACGCAGCGTGTGCCTGCGTGATTTTTTCAGTAACTTGTTGCGGCGTATCGGTGCGCAGCGTTGCCTGCACTGCACCGGTAATCGGACTGATGCATGGCAGATCCTTGCCATTTGAAAGCGTCAGGTCGACGCCCAGGGTGGACAGCAACTGGGTGATGGATTGCATCGTGGTCTCCTTTGATGTCAGGCCGAATAATACTGTCCAAACCGGTTCGCCAGAAAATCCGTCAATGCCGCCTGCTCCTGGCGCACCAGTCCGTGCTGCGGCAAGCGTCCCTGCACGACCAGATCGACCATCGTGCAAATACCGGCGGCGGTAGTCAGCTGGATCGCCGACAGCAGTTGACCATTGACGTGCTGGCTGTAGATTTTCTTCGCATACGTTTGTTGTTCGAGCCTTCCGCCACGCATGCCCACCACGCTGACGAACACCAGCACCACGTCTTGCAGCGTGATCGGGATCGACGCTTCCATCACTTCCTTGAGGATGTGGCGGCGCGCCGGCTGGCCCAGTTGCAGGTCGCGCACCAGCAGTTTGATGAGGTCCCGATGGCCGGGATAGCGCACGGTTTTGTAGTTCAGGTTCTGCACCTTGCCGGCTAGGCTGGTGCACAGCGTACCCAGTCCGCCCGAGGTATTGAACGCTTCGTAATCGATCCCGTCGAGCGAAAAATGTTCGATCTCTTCGAGCGCCGAGGTCTCGCGCAACTGGCCGTCGACAATCGCTTCGCACGGATTGCAGTATTCATTGATCAGGCCATCGGTACTCCAGGTCAGGTTGTACTTGAGCGCGTTGCTCGGATAAGTCGGCAACGCGCCGACGCGCATGCTGACATCGCGCAGCGACTCGAACCGCCCGGCGACATCGTTGGCAACAATCGAAATGAAACCCGGCGCGAGACCGCACTGCGGCACGAACGCGGTGCTGGCTCCGTCGGCCAGTTGCTTGACGATGCGGGTGCTCTCGACATCTTCGGTCAGATCGAAATAATGCGAACCGGCCTGACGGGCAGCGGCGGCAATCAGCGGCGTCAGGAAATACGGACAGGCCGATAGCGTCACCTGATGGTCTTGGATCAGACCGGCGACCGTGGCGGCATCGGTCAGATCGGCGTCGACTACGGTCACGTTCGGGAAGGCGGCCTTGCGCACACTGGCCAGTCGCGCCGGATCGCGATCGGCCACGGTCAGCGTGTAATCGCCACAGTGCGACAGCAGGTTCAGGATGGCATCGCCGATTTTGCCGGCGCCAAGCAGGATGAGGTGGGTGGTCATGATGAACTTTCAGGGAATTGCCGAAGCGGATCGGATGACAAAATTGTAGAAGCAAGTACTGTCAGGAAATAGCGCCCAGCGTGTCGTCACACTGGTTTAAACTCATGCAGATTGACGATGCCGTCCGACACATTGACCTTATGACTGCTCCCCTCGACGAGATTGACAGCAAGATCCTGGCGCTCTTGATGGATGACGCGCGCATGCCGACCGCGACCATTGCCCGCCACGTTGCCATCGCCCGCACGACAGCCATTGCCCGCATCAGCGCGCTCGAAAAACGCGGCGTCATTGCCGGCTACGGCGTGCGGCTCAATCAGGCGGTCTTCCATCCCGTCGTGCGCGCCTATGTGGGCATCTCGCTCGATCCACGCAGCGCAGCCGCTTTTGTCAAGACGCTGCAAGCGATGCCGGAAGTCGAAACCCTGTGCGCGGTGAGCGGATCGATGGATTACATGGTGACGCTGCGTTGTCGTTCGAACGCCGAACTGGACCTGCTGCTCGACCGCATCGGTACCGCCGACGGCGTGCGCCAGACGGCCACGTCAATCATCCTGACCCACCGTATCGACCGCAGTCCGATCCCGGACCAGCCCGCCCTCTCCACTTCGCAATAAACAAGGAACGTTCATGGAATTCGTCGCCGAATCAAAAAAAAACCACGTCTGGCGTAAAACCGTCTGGCACACCAACCCGGACGAACATCCGCTCTCGGCAGCCCACTCGGTCGAGGTGTACTGCTGCGAAGAAGTCAATGGTTACGCGGTCTGGTACGTGCGCAAGCTCAAGCGCAACGATGGCCGTGGCTTGCCCACCGTCGAGAACGGGGATTACCTGCTGCGCTATTTTTCGCGCACGCGGCGCGATGAAGCGATCGAATGGGCAGTACTCGTTGCCAACAATCCTGCCGGCGTGGATGCGACGATCGTCGGGCTCGATGAACTGGTGCCGGGTGCGCAAAAAGTCTAGTCAGCCCTGGTCGAGGCTTCCGGATACAGCTCCGGCAGCAGGAATTGCAGCGCATCGAGTGGCAGGCCAAAGCGCACCGGGCCGAGTGGCGTGTCACTGACCAGCAAGCCGGTGGCCAGCATATGCGACAAAAGTGACCGCGCGGTCCGTTCACCCAGACCGGTCAGCTGGGTAAATTCGCGCCGCGACACCGGTCCGGCGGAAAAGACGTGATGCAGCGGCAGGATGGCTTCGGCACGCATTGCCTTATCGGTCCCGACACGAAAAGTGACGAGCGCATCGATGCGCGTTTTCATGCTGTCCAGCGCCAGCATCCGGTGCATGAAATCGACCTGATCCAGACAGATATCCAGAAAAAAATCGACCCATTCCAGCAATCCGGCGGTACTCAGGTTGCCCCTGCCATCGAGGTCACCACGACGCGGCAGGTCGGCATTGTGCAGTCGCGCATAGTAGCGCGGGACTGATCGTGCCAGCCCCCTGCTTGGTGACCATAGTCCATCCGACAGTAACCACAGTGCGCAATGGCTTTGCAATCGAACCGCACGGCCATTGCAATCCCGAAACGGATGCACCCATGCGGCCCGGTGATGCAGACACGCGATCGCAATCAGTTGCCTCTCCAGCGTCATCGGCTTGTTGTAGACCTTATCCATGCGCGACAGGAAAGCCGGCAGCGCGGCGGCTGACGGCGGCACATGATGGCCGACTTCGACACTGACCGCACGCAGTTCACCGGGGGCGATGACATGTCCATCCTGCGTGGTGCGATCCTCTGCTGCAAGACGCTCGTACAAGGCGCGGTGAGACGCCATCAACAATGCGCTCGACATGGGCGACGTGCCCGCACGGACCAGTGCTTCCAGTTCGCGCTCGGCATCGATATGCGCCACCGCGATCCTTTGCAAGCGGGCAACTTCCGGCAGGCCGGAAAAATTCTTGCGCAATGCTTGCTCGATATGACGCGGATGCGTGCCTTGTCCTTCAATGCGGTTGCTGTAGTAAGAGCACATCGAGCGAACCAGTTCGCGCAAGACGGCGCGTACCGACGGATGTGCCATCGCACCAAGCCGGCCCGCAGAAAGCGCTAGCCGGTTTGCCTTTTCGGACACACCGACCGGTATGACGGACGGAATCAACGGCTCGAACTGATGCGGTGAATCGTACATAATTTGCCGACTTTCCTCGATAAAAAAAACAAACCAAGATATTGATACATATGAGTATATGTGTTTTCAAATCAGATAATTTCAAATTTATTTGCCGACTTTTTTGCCGACTTGCCAGCCCGTTCTCCGGACGTAAAAAAACCGGCCACACAGGCCGGTTGTCATCGCGCACGAACCGGATCAGAAGCGGTAACCGATACCAACACCGACCATCAGCGGATCGACCTGCAGCGCACTGACCTTGGAACCGCTAATCATCAGGTCACTGCGAATCTGGACTTTCTTGATGTCCAGATTGAGCGACCAGTTCTTGTCGAGCTTGTAGTCGACACCGGCCTGCAACGCAAAACCGACGCTGCTGTTTTCGAGACTACCCGCGCCACCGAGCAGATTGACGTTAGAGATACGGGTGTAATTGACACCGGCACCCACATACGGACTGAACTGTTTTTCCGGCATGAAATGGTATTGCAACAGCAAGGTCGGCGGCAGGTGTTTGAAGGTGCCGACGTTATTGCCATCGAGATAGACCGTATGTTTTTGCGGGTAAGTCAGGATCAGTTCGGCGGCCACATTCGGCGTGAAGAAATAAGAGATATCGACTTCGGGAATGGTTTTTCTGGAGACAGACAACCGGTCGGAAGCGCCGGCACCGCCGACCGGATCGGAATTATCAGCAGGGGCCAGATTGATGACCCGCGCCCGCACTTGCCACGGGCTTTGCTGCTGGGCCATCGCCTGGGTGGAGAAAAGTCCGAGGGCGCTGACGGCAAGGACGACTGCTGCTGATGTTTTCATGATCTCTGCTTTCACTGGTGGTTGATTACTCGCGGCAAGTGTAGTTTCGGTAGTGGGGTAAAAAAATGATGCAGATCAAAAACGGGGGAATGCTGTGTGCGACGGTCGATAGTAGTCCATTCGGTGCAATGCCCTGCGGTTATTGCACCCTACGATACTGGCTCCGGCTTTTGGGAACCCGAAGGGCAGCAGTCTCGCGGTCGCCTTTTTCTTGGTTACTTCTTTTTGGCGAAGCAAAAAGAAGGGACCGCATGCCGGTCCGGCTGCCGGGCCGCTCCCGGCTAGGTCATGACGAAGTAAAGACAGAATCAGCTACCCCAGTCAGTGCATTCGGTGCAATGCCCTGCGGTTATTGCACCCTACGATACTGAGCGAGGCGGTATCCAGCAACCAGCCGCAGATGCGCTTATGCTCATCACACGTTATCCAATCCACTCAACCGGAAACCCCACTTTATGATCCGTCTACTCACCCGCCTGCTTGTGCTCGGCGTCTTATTTTCAGGAGGAAATGCCATGGCAACCGAAGAACCGGCGCACACCGTATCAATCAAGGAAGAATCGTTCGAGGTCCGCGACTACCCGGCATTGATCGCCGCCGAAGTCACCGTCAGTGGCAGCCGCAGCGAGGCCGTCAGCAGCGGATTCAAGCTGCTGGCTGGTTATATTTTTGGCGGCAACACGCGCCAGCAACGCATCGCCATGACGGCACCCGTCTTGCAGGAAAACAGTAGCAGCAGCAGCGTCGCGATCCCGATGACCGCACCCGTGACCCAGACGGCGCAGGGCAATCAATGGACCATCCGTTTCATGATGCCAGCGGCCTACACACTCGACAGCTTGCCGGTACCGGACAACCCGCAGGTGCGCTTGCGTGTCATGCCTGCCACGCGCGTGGCGGTGGTCCGCTTCTCCGGTCTGGCCGGCGAGGACAGCATCGTGGAGAAAACCGCCGAGCTTGATGCCTTCGTGACGCGCCGCCAACTCTTGGCAACCGGCCCGGCGACCCTGGCCCGCTACGACCCGCCATGGACGCCCTGGTTCATGCGGCGCAATGAACTGATGCTGCCGCTTGCACTGCCGGAAAATCTGCGCAAGTAGTATTGCGCTGCTACCCCGCCTTCCCTGCGAAGGACAATAATGACTTTCGCCCTCTCACACAGGAACCTGTCATGCCAAAAATCATCCACACCATGATTCGCGTCCTCGACCCGGCTCGCTCGATGCAGTTCTATGGCGACGGCTTTGGTTTCGCCGTCACGCACCGACTCGACTACCCGGATTTTTCACTGATCTATCTGCGTAATCCCGAGAGCGAATTTGAACTCGAACTGACCCACAACCGCGACCGCACCGAACCCTACACGCATGGCGACGGCTACGGCCATATCGGCATCGTCACCGACGACCTGCAGGCGATGCACGACAAGCTGTCCGCGATGGGCTGCGCACCGGCGGCGATCAAGGAATTCAAACAGGATGACGCCTTGCTCGCGCGCTTTTTCTTCGTGCTCGATCCGGATGGCTACAAGATCGAAGTGCTGGAGAAATGGGGGCACTACCGCTAGGGCAAAAAAATTCGACCGACCTCTTCTGGATAACAACGATAAATGGAGACAACCATGGACTACCCAGAACAACCGAAACGCCGCCGTTTCCTGCAAATTGCCTCAGCGGGCACCGTGGCCGGCGCGGCGACCGGCATCCCTGCGCTATTTGTGTCAAACCAGGCTGCTGCCGAGGCATTGCTCGGCGCTGATGTGTTTGCGACACTGACAAAAATGGCGCGCGATATTTTCCCGCATGACCGCTTCGATGACGCACTGTATGCGAAGGCCGTCGCCATCTACGGTGATCAGGTCAAGACCGATACGGCACTGCGCACGCTGCTGGTCGACGGCGTCGCCGCGGCCAACAAGGCCAGCACGCGTCCGTATGCCGACATCCCCGAGGAATCCGCACGTGTGGCTATCCTGACCACGATGGCCGGCACCCCGTTCTTCCTGAAACTGCGCGGCGACCTCGTGGTCAGCCTGTACAACCAGCCTGCGGTCTGGGGCAAGCTCGGCTATCAGGGACCATCCGCCGAACTGGGCGGGTACATCAAGCGCGGCTTCAATGACCAGACCTGGATGGAGAACCTGTAACGCAGTAAAGCACCAGCACGGACCTATAAAAAACAAGGAGACAGACGTGGCTGCAAAATTTGCTTTGAATGAAGAAGTCGTCGTGATCGTCGGTTCAGGTGCCGGAGGCGGTACGCTAGGCAATGAACTGGCGCAAAAAGGCATCAACGTGGTCGTGCTCGAAGCCGGCAAACGGCATGAAATTTACGACTTTGAAAACGATGAATGGCCGATGTTCGACAAGATTTCGTGGCTCGACAAACGCACGACTTCGGGCACCTGGCGCATCGCTAAAGATTTCCCGAACTTGCCAACCTGGATCGTCAAGGCGGTGGGCGGCTCGACCGTCCACTGGGCCGGTGCCTCGCTACGTTTCCAGGAACACGAGTTCAAGACCCGCACCCACTACGGCGCGCTGCCCGGCGCCAACTTGCTCGACTGGCCGATCACGCTGGCCGAACTGGAACCGTTTTATGCCAAAGCCGAAGACAAGATGGGCGTGGGCGGTACCAACGGCATTCCTCGTCTGCCGGGCAATAACAATTACAAAGTACTGGCTGCCGGTGCCAAGAAAATGGGCTACAAGGACTACCACAGCGGCAACATGGCCATCAACTCGCAACCGCGTGACGGACGCGGGTCATGCCAGCAGATCGGTTTCTGTTTTCAGGGCTGCAAATCCGGCGCGAAATGGTCGACGCTCTACACCGAAATCCCCAAGGGCGAACAGACCGGCCACCTCGAAATCCGCGCCGATGCGCAAGTACTGAAGATCGAACACAACGCCGCCGGCCTGGTCACTGGCGTGCTCTACAGCGATGCCAAGGGCAACCGCAGTTTTCAGAAAGCGCGGGTAGTCTGCGTGGCTGGCAATTCGATCGAGTCGCCGCGGCTGCTGCTCAATTCGGCGTCGGCCCAGTTCCCCAACGGACTGGCCAATAGCTCCGGCCAGGTCGGCAAGAATTACATGCGCCACATGACCGGCTCGGTCTACGCAACGTTCGAGCAACCGGTGCACATGTACCGCGGCACGACGATGGCCGGGATCGTGCGCGATGAATCGCGCCATGACACTAAGCGCGGCTTTGTCGGCGGCTATGAAATGGAAACCGTGTCGCTAGGCGTGCCGTTCATGGCCGCCTTCATGGACCCGGGTAGCTGGGGTCGGGATTTTTCGTCGGCGATGGATGCCTACGACAACATGGCCGGCATGTGGCTGGTCGGCGAAGACATGGCGCAGGAATCAAACGGCGTGACCTTGCATGCGACCGAAAAAGACCAGTTCGGCCTGCCCATCCCGAACGTCCAGTTCAGCGACCATGCCAACGATATCGCCATGCGCAAGCATGCTTTCGGCCAGGGTAGCGCGCTGTACCAATCGGTCGGTGCGAAGCGCGTGATCTACACGCCACCGTATCCGTCGACCCATAACATGGGTACCAACCGGATGAGCGCACGCGCCCAGGATGGCGTGGTCAACCGGTGGGGCCAGTCGCATGACATCAAGAACCTGTTCGTCTCCGATGGCAGTCAGTTCACGAGCGGTGCCAGTGAAAATCCGACCTTGACCATCGTCGCGCTGGCGATCCGCCAGGCAGACTTCATTGCCGGCGCGATGAAGCGCAAGGAGCTGTAAGCTCGCACCATCACAACCATAAAAAAACAGGAGACAAGCATGTGTGAAATCTACGTCAAGGCCGACCCGATCCACTATGAGTTGCGGACCCGTTCGATCCGCATTCACGGCGTCGTCACCAGCATCCGGCTGGAAAATATGAGCTGGGATGTGCTGGCAAAAATTGCGCTCAAAGATGGGCTGACGACCAACCAGCTGATCTGCCAGCTCTACGACGAAGTGATCCGTCAGCAAGGCAAAGTCAGCAACTTCTGTTCGTTCCTGCGGGTTAGTTGCATGCGTTATCTCTCGAATGTCGCAGGACAGGAAGAGAAGGAGGCCATCCTGCAGGGAAAGCCTGCGACGCTCAGGCCGCTGTTGCACAAAGTAGCTGGCGGCTAGTCCGGCTCGCGCCCGACACAAAATCGTAGGGTGCAATGCCCTGCGCTTATCGCACCCTACGCAAAAAAACCATCCAACCAAAAAGTAGTATCCCGCTACTACCAAAGAATACTCACCGCAGAGAATAATAGGACGATTGTTCGATTTATCAACAGCGACAACAGCAAGCCCATAACAATAATCAGGAGAGCACATCATGCAAAAAAATCGTTGGACAAAAATGGGGTCGGCGGTCGTCACCGTGGGGATGGTCATGGGATTGGCGGCCTCGGCATTCGCCCAGGAGCAGGCGATGGACAAACTCAAATCAATGCGCGTCTCAGGCATTGATCCGAACCTGCCACTGATCCCGCAGACCGGCAAGAATGCCGATGCGATCAAGGAAAACCTAAAGCGCGTAAAGATGCCGGCCGGCTTCGCAATTAACTTGTACGCAATCGTTCCGGATGCGCGCCACATGGCAGTCGCGCCATCGACCAACATGCTGTTCGTCGGCACGCGCAAGTCGTCCGTCTGGGCCGTCACCAACCGCAACAGCGGCGACGAAGCCACCGAAGTCAAACAGTTCGCCCCTTCCCTGAAATTCACGCAGCCGAATGGCGTGTGCTGGACCAAGGATGGCTTCCTGATCGTGACGGAGCACAACCGCATCCTGAGCTTTCCTGCCGCCGAATTTTTCTATGAAGGTGCCGATGTCGCGGTCTCGGAACTGGTCCCGCAAGGCAAGCTGATCACGGTCGAGGACGAGAGCTACAACCATGGCGCACGCGTCTGCCGTGTCGGCAAGGATGGCATGCTGTACGTCGCATTGGGTCAGCCATTCAATGTGCCGCCGCGCGAAAAGCTCAAGAGCTTCAACGAGCAGGGCATAGGCGGCATCATCCGCATGGACGCCGCCACCGGTGCCAAGCGCGAAGTCTATGCGACCGGTATTCGCAACTCGGTCGGCATGGAGTTCAATCCGAAGAACAACGACCTGTGGTTCACCGATAACCAGACCGATGGCATGGGCGACGATATCCCGGCCGGCGAAATCAACCGCGCGACCAAAAAAGGCCAGTTCTTCGGCTATCCGTACATTCAGGGCAAGACACGGATCACCGAATTTGGCTACGACAAGGATCCGGTACCGGCCAACACGACCAATCCCGAGGTCTACATGGAAGCCCATGCAGCCGACCTTGGCATGACGTTCTACACCGGCGACGTGTTCCCGGCCAAGTATCGCGGCGGGATTTTCTCGGCGCAGCATGGCTCATGGAACAAGACCACGCCGATCGGTGCACGCATCATGTTCACGTCGCTCAAAGCAGACGGTTCGGCCGACAAGACCGAAGTGTTTGCCGATGGCTGGCTCGATGGCAAGACCCGTCAGTATCGCGGTCGCCCGGTCGACGTGGCCAACTTGCCGGATGGTTCGATCCTGGTCTCGGATGACTTTGCCGGTGCGATCTATCGCATCACCTACACTGGCACTGGTACCTGATCCACGCTGAGTGCCCGCCGCGCCGACTGCGCGGCGGGTATTTTTTTGTCCTCTTTTTTCGATCGTGCGCATGATGACTTCTGACAGATTTTCAACCACCCGCGCAGTGCTGTTCGCACTATCCCTGATGGCCACCAGCGCCGTCGCCGCCGACCTCGAAGCCGGCCAGGCCAAAGCAATGAGCTGCGCCATGTGCCACGGTGCCAATGGCATCAGCCAGATGCCCGGCGCGCCGAATCTGGCTGGCCAGCAAGCGCTGTATGTCGAACTGCAACTGAAAAATTATCGCAGCGGCAAACGCAACAATGAAATCATGAGCGTCATCGCCAAGCCGCTGACCGATACCGAAATCAGCAACCTCGCGGCATGGTACGAATCGATCAAGATCGACGGCACCACGGCACGCTAATCCGGAAGCAGCCCAAGCTGCACCGCGCGCAAATAATCGGCGGGCTCATCGACATCCCAGCGCTCCGGCATTTCTGCCCAGTCCGGTCCGTGCTGCCAGCCCAATGCCCGCAGTCGACTGCGGGTCTGCGTCATGACGCGGTCGGTACTCCAGATCATTGCATCGAAGATTGCCGTGAAGCCGGCGGCTCCATCCCGCGTCGCACCGACCAGCACATAACCGCCGTCCTCGGCCGGTGTGAAAACCAGACGTGCGCCCTGCTCCAGCGCACGCGCTGCCAGTTGCAGATCGGTACTCGCCAGCACCGGGCAATCGCTACCAATCAGTAGCACGCGTTGATGGTCCAGTAATAAGCGGCTAAAGCAAACAGCCATCCGTTGTCCGAGGTCGCCCTCGGCTTGCGGATAAGCGGCGATGCCAAAGCGCTGACAGCAGTCAATCAGGACAGGATGATCCGGCGCACCGGCACTCCACAGCGAGACCTGACCGGGTGCCGCGTGCAGCGCGCTGCGCAGCGCGAGTTCGGTCATTTGCCGATGCGCATCGGCGGCACCGTTCGGGCCGAGCAACGGGATCAATCGGGTCTTGGTCAGTCCGGCTACCGGCGCTTTGGCGAAGACGGCAATGTGCAGACTCATCGTGGCAAATAACCGTAAGCGATGGCCAGTGCACGCGGATCAGCGCCACAAAAATAAGCCAGCCGCAAACGCCACATCAACACGATGGTGCGCCAGACGCCATGCTTTTCCCAGCGCCGGCCTGAGCTGATGACGCGCGCGCGCAGGCAGGCCGGCGGCGCAATTTTTTTCAGGCGACGACTCAGTTCAATGTCTTCCATCAAGGCGATAGGCGCGTAGCCACCCAGTCGCTCGAAGACATCGCGGCGCACGAAGATAGCCTGATCGCCGGTGGCGATGCCGCTCAGGCGCGAGCGCCAGTTCATCATCGCGGCGATCACCGGCAGCATCCGGTGCGTGCCGGCCAGCGTGATATCGAAGCGGCCCCAGAGCCGTTCGTGCAAGGCTGCCGCGATCAGCTGGTCAGCCTGTTCGGGCAGCACCGTGTCGGCATGCAGGAACAGCAGTGCAGCACCGTTGGCGCGCACCGCACCGGCATTCATTTGCAGCGAGCGACCGCGCGGCGCATGCACCACCAGATCGACCAGCGGCTGCGCCAGCGCGACGGTCTGGTCCGTGCTGCCGCCATCGGCGAGGATCACCTGGGCACCGGCTTGCCGCAGCGACGCCAGCCGCGTGAGCACCGCGACAATCGTGGCGGCTTCGTCGAGGGCCGGCACGATGATAGCCAACGATGCCCCCATCAGCCGCGCTGCCACGCGTGGTACTTCGCCACCCATCTCAGCAAGCGCTCCGGCGTGTGGGCTTTTTTCCAGACGCCGGCAGCGAACTTGTTGGCTTCGGCCAGCGTCGGATAAATGTGAATGGTGCCGAGAATCTTGTTCATGCCCAGGCCGTGCTTCATCGCCATCACGTATTCGGCGATCAGGTCACCGGCATGGTCGCCGACGATGGTCACACCAAGAATTTTGTCCTTGCCCGGCACGGTCAGCACCTTGACGAAGCCATGTGCTTCGCCGTCGGCAATCGCCCGATCGAGGTCATCGAGTGCATAGCGTGAAACTTCATACGGCACACCGGCAGCGATCGCCTCCTGTTCATTGAGACCGACGCGCGCCACTTCCGGCTCGGTGAAGGTCGCCCATGGGATCACCGAATAATCGGCCTTGAATTTCTTGAAGCGACCGAACAGGCCATTGACCGCCGCAAACCAGGCCTGATGCGCGGCGACGTGCGTGAACTGATACGGCCCGGCCACATCACCGGCAGCGAAGATATTCGGATACAGCGTTTCGAGGTAGTCGTTGGTCTCGATGGTGCGGGTCTTGCTGATACCGATGCCGAGTTCTTCGAGGCCGTAGCCGGTCAGGTTGGCGCTGCGACCAAGTGCCACCAGCACGTCATCAAAGACGATGCGCACTTCGCTGCCGGCATGCTCGGCGACCAGGATTTTCTGCCCGTATTCGCGCAGGAAACGCACGGCCTTGTGGCCGGTCAGCAGCGCAATGCCTTCGGCACGGAAGCGCGACGCCACCATTGCCGAGACATCGGCATCTTCGCGCAGCATCACGCGCTCGGCCATTTCGACTTGCGTGACTTGCGCGCCGAGGCGGGCAAACGCCTGCGCCAGTTCGCAGCCGATCGGACCGCCGCCCAGCACCAGCAAGCGACGCGGCAACTGACGCAATGACCACAGCGTCTCGGAGGTGTAAGCCTCCATCGTGTCGAGCCCCGGTATCGGCGGCATGAACGGCCGCGCACCGGCGGCGATGACGATGTTGCGCGTGGTCAGCGTGCGTTTGCTGCCATCGGGCTCGGTGAGTTCGACCGCGAACGGCGAGACGATGTGCGCCGAACCTTTAAGGCTATCGACGCCCAGCCCTTGATACCGTTCGGCGGAATCATGCGGCGCGATGGTGGCGATGACGCGCTGCACGCGCTCCATCACGGCCGCAAAGTCGACTTGCGCGCTGGCCTGCACCAGTCCGAATTCATGCGCGCGGCCGATGTGCGACATCAGCTTGGCCGAGCGGATCAGTGTCTTCGAGGGTATGCAGCCGGTATTGAGGCAATCGCCACCAAGTTGATGGCGCTCGATCAGCGCGACCTTGGCTTTGACAGCCGCAGCAATGTACGCGCTGACCAGTCCGGCCGAACCACCGCCGATGACGACCATGTTGTAATCGAAGCGGGCCGGACGCGGCCAGCGCGCATACACCTTGCGCGCCTTGATCCAGTCGAGCGCCTTGCGTGCGATCAGCGGGAACACGCCGAGCAGCACGAAGGACAGCAGCAAACCAGGCGACAGAATCCCCTTGAGCGACGTGATCTGCGCGAGCTGGGTACCGGCGTTGACGAAGACCAGCGTACCGGCCAGCATACCAAGCTGACTGACCCAGTAGTAAGTACGCACCGGCATCACGGTCAGTCCCATCAGCAAGTTAATCAGAAAGAATGGAAACACCGGCACCAGCCGCAGCGTGAACAGGTACAGCGCGCCATCGCGGGCAATGCCTTCGTTAAAACTCTTGAGCTTGTCACCGAAGCGCCGGATCACCCAGTCGCGCAAAATGAAGCGGGCCGACAGGAACGCCAGCGTGGCACCGACGCACGACGCAAACGAGACGATCAGCGTACCGAACCACAAACCGAAAATCGCACCGGCACCCAGCGTCAGGATGGTCGCGCCCGGAAACGACAGCGCCGTGGCTGCCGTATAGATCAGGAAAAAAATTCCGGCGCTGGCCAGCGGACTGGCCGCAGCCGCAGCCTGCAAGGCTTCCTGGCGTGACTTGAGTTCCTCCAGACTGAGATACCGACCGAGGTCGAAAACGAAGAAAGCGATGATAGCTGCGACGATCAGCAGCAGCAGGAACAGGCGGTTTTTTGTCATGGGAACGGACCTCGAAGAAAGCGATGGAGGATTACTTGAATCCTGCAGGACAGGCTTGTTCCGGCGAGTATGCCGGACCGTGATCGAGTCGCGATAAATACGCTGTGTTCGCTACCGAACCTTGCGGCCAGTCGCGCAGAAATTGCTCGCGCCAGCCGGCCTGATCATAGTCCACTGCGACCGCCGCAACATGAATGGTTTCGCCGTCAATCCGGAACATCCGTTCGTACTGCACATTGAGCCAGGCGGGTGCTGGCGTGCGCGCAACCCGGCTGATCAGCCCGGCGCGAACGCCAGAAAAATTCGGCAGTCCGGCGGCACCGTTGTTGATCACGCCGCACTCCTGGCCCTCAACGCGAAAGCGTCGCAACGCTGGCAGACAGGTATGCGAACTGGCAAACAACGACACCTCGGCCTTGCGAAAAAACTGTTCGTTGATCGCACGCCGGGCCGGATCATCGAGCCGCTCGCGTGAAAAATCCCAGCCGGCCAGCGTCGTCGCATCGCCATGCACGATACCGATACGGGCCTTGCCAACGCTCGCCAGCAAGTGCATCGGCAGCGCGGCCATCGTCCCGCGCAACGCACCGAGCGCGCGCTGCGCGGTGGCCCGCAACGCGACGATGATCTGGTTCGACTGCGTCACCACGTCATCGCTGACCTGCTCGGGATAGCCGCAACCGCAACCGGCGGCCTCATCATCGGCAGCCAGTTCAGTCTCGACATTGCCACGCAGCGCAGTGTGCCGCAGCACGCGCGCATGGATGTCGGCAAAGACCGCCGGATCGGTATCGAACCAATGGAAATCCCCGTTGAATACCAGTTGCGGCGGCACCTCCTCGCGCGCAGCCAGCGACTCGATCGCATCGAGCGCCTGCGCATTGCCGTACAGTCCGCCGATCACGTACAGCGTCTGCGCAGACAGGTCGGGTTCGCGGGCAAAAACGCCCGCGCCGTAGGCATAACTGGTCGGGCAATTGCGCCCGGCGCGCGGTACCGCCAGCGGCATCAAGCCAGCGCTCCGCTGCAACTGCTACCGGCACCGGCGGTGCAGCCCCAGCAATGATTGGCGACCTTGATCGGATTGCCTTCCAGCGACACCTCGAGCAAGTCGGTCAGGTGTCGCCGCCCTTTGCCGGGCTGGCTCAAGGGCAAGCCCAGCATCTGGTTGAAATCACAGTCATACAGATAACCCAGATGATCCACCGAGATCAGCGAGCGGCACATCACACCGGCCAGATTGGCGTCCTGATGGGCCGAGCGCAGCAAGTCCATGTAAGCGTGGAACTGGCCTTTTGAAATCAGCGTGCTGCCAAAGCGCTGGATCGGCATGTTGGTGATCGTAAACAGCTCGTTGAAACGGATGCCGAATTGCTCGCCCAGAAAGTGGTCGTAGTCTTTTTTCAGACTGGATTGCGACGGTGGCAGCACCGGTCCTTGCGGGTTGTAGACCAGGTCCAGCACCAGCGCGCCGTCGGGGTCGCCATAACCGAGCGCATTGAGTCGCTGCAGCATGCGAATGCTGCTGCCGAAGGTGCCGTCACCGCGTTGCTTGTCGACGTTGTCTTCGCTGTAGCACGGCAGCGAGGCCACGATGTGGACCTGCTGCGCGGCGAGGAAGCCGGCAAATTCTTCATAGCCGGGTTCTTCAAGAATGGTCAGGTTGCAGCGGTCGATGACAGCCACGCCGAGCGCGCGCGCCTGCTCGACCAGAAAGCGGAAATGGACATTCATCTCCGGCGCACCGCCGGTCAGATCAATCGTGCGGATGGTGCCCTGGCGCAGCACGTCGAGGACTTGCCCGACCGTGGCGCGGTCCATCTGTTCGGTGCGGGTCGGTCCGGCATTGACGTGACAATGCAGGCAGGACTGGTTGCAGGTCGTGCCCAGATTAATTTGCAGGGTATCGGGACGGTGGCGTCGCAGCGCCGGAAAGTCGGTAGCAACAAGCAAAGGAAGTGTTGCGTGCATAAATGATCCTCAAAGTACAACAGGGGTCAGGATAAACCGAAACGGCAGAGTAGCGGTTGGTCGGTCCGGCGCGGCGATCCTGACAACCGGAACGAACGGATCGCGATCTCGACATTTTCTAAAATAAGTTGATTATGTTTTGCAAAATTTGGAAGACCTGCGGTCATTATCTGATGCCAGAAATAAACGACGACCCTGTCCAAGCCTCGCCTTCTTGACGATATGGCTGGGCTGGCGAGCATGGAAAAAATACGGACGCCCTGCCCTCAATGTGACCGTGCAGCCAGAATCGTTCGCACTCGCCGACTAATCCGGTCAAAGCAAGTCACCAGCAGGACGATGGCGATCAGCAAGGTCGCCAGCCGGCCCCACTGGAACAGCGACACCGCTTCGGACACCAGCAGCCCGAGTCCGCCGACGCCGATCAGCCCGAGCACGGTCGAGTCGCGCATGTTGAATTCCCAGATGTACAGATGGATCGACAGTCCTTGCGGCAGCAGCGTGCGCGGCAACGCATGCCAGACAGTTTGCAGCGGCGTCATGCCGATCACGCGGCCGCAGTCGATCAGGCGCTCGTCGATGTTCTCGATGGCTTCGGCATACAGCTTGCCGTAGGTACCGAACGAATGAAAAGCGATGGCCAGAATACCGGCCATCGGACCCAGCCCGATAATGCCGACCAGCAGCAGACCGAACACCAGCGCATGGATTGCCCGCGCGATGTCGAGCAATCCGCGCGCCGGTGATGCCAGCCAGCGCGGCATGGCCAGATTGCGCGCGGCCACCAGTCCGAACGGCAGCGCCGTCAGCGCCGCCAGCAACGAACCCAGCGTGGCAACTTTCAGCGTGGTCCAGATCGCTGCGGCCAGACCCAGCAGATAACGCTGTTCGGTTGCGCGCTGGTCTTCGACGCGCAGCACGACGCCCTCATCGTTGCGGTATTCAAGGTGGGGATTGCCGAACCAGGCATCGAGCAGGCTCGGGCGCGACAATTCGTGCGCGGTCTTGAGCAGGTTGTCGAGCGGATTGCGACCAAACTGCACATCGCCATCGCGCACGAAACTGATCGCGCTGGCCGCAATCAGCACGCCATACATCAACGCGAAGAGCCACAGGCGGGTGCGCCCGGCCAAGCTCGGCATCGGCGCTTACTTGCGCGGTTGCAGCTTGCCGGTTGCCAGTCCGGCGTCGCGGATCGCGCTGTACAACTTGTCGTCGCTTTTGACAAAGCCGGTGTAATGCGCCGGCAGCAGTCCCGGATTGGCCTTGAGTTCGGCACCAACCTGTTCCAGTGCAAGCTGCAACTGAGCGACGAGTGCCTTGTCTTTCATCAGGTCGCTGCTCACTGCCACCGCATCATTGGGCAGCGGAGCCGAGGTCCAGAAAATCTTGCTGTCGGCCGCCTTGATCAAGCCCTGTTCGATCATCGCATTGCGGTTGCGGTCGTAGTCGGCACCGGCATCAAGTTCGCCGCGCGTGACTTGCGTTTCGATGGCCTGGTGCTTGGTGTAGAGCACCTTGCTGAAGAATTTTTCGGGATCGGGAATGCCCATTTTCAGGAACTGATGGGTCGGGATCAGATAGCCCGAGGTCGAGCCTTTGTCACCGAAGGCGAAAGTGCGTCCCTTCAGATCGGCCAGGCTGTTGATGCCGGAGCGGGGATGCGTGATCATCAGCGCGAAGTACTCGGGCTTGCCGTCATACAGAATCGTCGCCACCGCCTGTGCGCCGGACTGGTTGTTGGCCAGCACATAGCCCCACGGACCCATCAGCGCGATATCGGTCTCGCCATTGGCGAGCGACTTGGCCAGCCCTTCCCAGCTGTCGACGGTGCGCAGCTCGACTGGCTTGCCGAGTTTTTTTGACAGGTACTCGGCCAGCGGACGATAGGTGGCATCGTTCTTTTCCTTATCGGGCTGAAACAGGCCGACACCTAGACGCAGCGTATCGGCAGCAAGAGCGCTGCTACACACCAGCACGGCAGCAAGAAACAGGACGACGGGACGCAACATGAGCAGTTCCAATGAAGGTTGGTCGCGCCGTGACAGCGCGCAGGACAGGATTAACAGTTCAGACGTATTTTTCCAGCAGCGGCATCAGCTTCTCGCGCGTTGCTGCCGGCATCGCCGACGCAGGCGTGACTAACGCTTGCGCCAGTGCCGTATGCGCCTGCGAGACCGGGGCCTGCGCAGCCAGACGGCGCAGTGCCGCGCGCAGCACTTGCTGGGCCCCGGCGGCATTGTGCATCATATTGCCGATCGCCATCTCGGCCGTCACCGGCGCGTGGCCGGTATGCCAGCAATCGAAGTCGGTCACCAGCGCCAGCGTGGCGTAGGCAATTTCGGCTTCGCGCGCCAGCCGTGCTTCAGGCAGATTGGTCATGCCAATGACTGACGCGCCCCACGACCGGTACAACTGCGACTCCGCCAGCGTCGAGAAGGCCGGTCCTTCAATGCACACATAGGTACCGCCGCGATGCAGCGTTGCTTCCGGCAAGGCCGCGTCGTCGAACGCATCCGCGAGCAGCTGACTCAGTGCCGCACAGACCGGCTGTGCCAGGCTGATGTGTGCCACCGCGCCATCACCAAAAAACGTGTTGACGCGCTGGCGCGTCATGTCGATGTACTGGTCCGGCAGCACCATGTGGCGCGGTGCCATGTCTTCGCGCAGCGACCCGACGGCCGACACAGACAGCAGGTAGTCGACGCCCAGACTCTTGAGCGCCCAGATGTTGGCGCGATACGGCACTTCGGTCGGCAGCAAGCGATGGCCGCGACCATGACGGGCGAGAAACGCCACCTGCACACCCTCGATCGTGCCAATGGTGATTGCATCCGACGGCGCGCCGAACGGCGTGTCGATGGTGACTTCATGGCGGTCCTGCAACCCATCCATGTTGTACAGACCGCTGCCACCGAGAATGGCGAATCGAATTTTTTGCATGTGTTGTGTCTTGAGAAAAAAGAGGGTGAGGCGCACAGCAATGGCAGCCTAGTTAGGGGTTCGCTCATCGCAAGCCCCATTGTACGTGGAAGTCGGAGGCGGACGCAGCGGTGGCGCTTGCTGCCGGGACGATGAATCAGGATTTGCCGACGCCTTCAGCGGGGTACCGCTTCTCGGTAGAGGCACGGGTTGGCAGATTGCTGGTAGAGCGGACTTTGCGTTTCCTGAGCCAGTACAAGCTGACTCAGGAGTGATCATGATGGTGCTCGGATTTCTAGATTGAGTTGTCCTCGGGTTGGCGACCGATTACTAGAGGTCCTAACCTAGTGTCGATTGTTACCGTCGTATGGTGACGATTTTTGTCCCAATCTTCAACTCCTTGAACTCCTTGTGCTACTTGCCCGGCTCCTTGAGTGACTCCTTGGACTACTCCTTGGACTACTTCTTGGCCTGCTTCTTCGCCTACTTGCCAGGCTTTTTGGGCTACTTGCCCGGCTTTTTGGGCTACTTGCCCGGCTTCTTGGGCTACTTGCCCGGCTACTTGCCCTACTTGCCCGGCTACTTGCCCGGCTACTTGCCCTACTTGCCCGGCTACTTGCCCTACTTGCCCGGCGACTTGCCCGGCTACTTGCCCTACTTGCCCGGCTACTTGCCCGGCTACTTGCCCTACTTGCCCGGCTACTTGGGCGGTTAGACTCCTCAAGCTTTGGCCTTTAAACGTAACGAATGACATTTTAACGCTCCTTGTAAGAGCCACACCATTGTGGCAACTATCATGAATGGTTACATCAGGCCAAAAGTTCCATCTTACCCAACCCGCAACGGCCCCTCCTCCATCAACGCCACCTGCTCCCGCAATTCCAGAATCCGGTCTTGCCAGTACCGCTGCGTGTTAAACCACGGAAACGCCACCGGAAACGCCGGGTCGTCCCAGCGCCGTGCCAGCCACGTCGAATAATGCAGCAGGCGCAAGGTGCGCAAGGCTTCGATCAGATGCAGTTCGCGCGGATCGAATGCGCAAAAGTCTTCGTAGCCGGCCAGCAAATCCGACATTTGCCGGACCATGTCGCCACGCTCGCCCGACAGCATCATCCACAAATCCTGGATCGCCGGTCCATTGCGGCTGTCATCAAAATCGACAAAATGCGGGCCGACATCGGTCCACAGGACGTTGCCGCTATGGACATCACCATGCAGGCGCAGGCTGGCCACATCACCGGCGCGGTCATAACAACGGCGCACGCCGTCGAGTGCCATCGTTGTCACGCTCTGCCAGGCCGCGAGCAGTTCGGGCGGAATGAAATCGTGTTCGAGCAACCAGGTGCGCGGTTCGATACCGAAGCTGTGGATATCGAGCGTCGGACGTTCCATGAACGGTTTGAGTGCGCCGACCGCATGGATGCGACCGATGAAGCGGCCCATCCATTCCAGCGTTGCCGGGTCTTCCAGTTCCGGTGCCCGACCGCCGTGGCGGGCGAACACGGCAAAACGAAAGCCGTCGAGTTGGTGCAAGCTGTTGCCATCGCCGAAACGGGTAGCCGAGACCACCGGGATTTCGTGTGCGACCAGTTCTTCGACGAACGCATGTTCTTCAAGGATGGCGGCATCACTCCAGCGACCGGGCCGGTAAAACTTGGCCACTACGGGCGAACCCTCGTCGATGCCGATCTGGTAGACCCGGTTTTCGTAACTGTTGAGCGCGAGCAGGCGGCCATCGCCATGCAGGCCGATGCTGTCGAGGGCGTCGAGCACCAGGTCGGGGCTGAGGTCGGCAAAAGAGGGAGTCGTGGGTGAGTTCATGACGGGCATTGTACGGCCGCACCGGTCAGGCTGACCGCATTTGATCGTGCCGGCCCGCCACCGGATCGATACAGGCGATACACTACGCCCCATTCAATTCCCCGGAGCTTTCCATGCATCTCGACCAGCCCTTGTCCGACAAAGAGTTCGACGAACTCGACAAATTCCTGCTATCCGACCGTTGTGCCGAAGACTGCATGACGATGGACTCGTTGCACGGTTATTTCACCGCCCTCGTGATCGGTCCTGAACAGGTACCGCTGGCCGAATGGCTGCCGCCGATCTGGGGCGAGTCCGACGAAACCGGCCCGGACTTCAAGAACCCGAAAGAATTCGACCACATCGTCGGCCTGATTTCGCGTTTCATGAACGAAGTCGCGATCACCTTTGAAGTCGCGCCGAAAGAATTCGAGCCGCTGTTTTGCGAGTTTGAATTTGAAGGCAAGCAATTGCTCGATGGCGAAGCATGGGCCTGGGGATTCTGGGAAGGCACGCAATTGCGCTCCGATGCCTGGGCACCGATCTGGACCTCGAACCTGGCCGACATCATGCGCCCCATCTATCTGCTGGGTGCCGAGGAGATCGAAGAGAGCGAAATGCACCTGGTTGACACGCCACTCAAGGCGCACAAGATGACCATCGAAATCGAATCGGCAATCCCGCACATCCTCAAGTACTGGGCGCCGATCCGTTCCTCCGGCGTTGAAACCGTCACGCGCGAGTCGCCCAAAATTGGCCGCAACGATGACTGCTCGTGCGGTAGCGGCAAGAAGTTCAAGAAGTGCTGCGGCGCGGAAGGATAAACCGCTCGGCGAGCATGCCGTTATCGACGCACGTACCGCTCCGAACCGGGCGGCGCGTGCCGATCTGTCCGACCAGTAACAATCAATCGTCAATCAACAATCAATAATCACTACCCGCTCCCATGTTCCACCTACCCAAAACCGCCACCGCTCCATTTTGTCCTTCCGAAGTCGCCGGCACCGTCTTCGTCGCCAACACCGACTCGCTCTGGAAAAAAATCTCCCGCTTCGCCGGTCCCGGCCTGCTGATCTCGGTCGGCTACATGGACCCCGGCAACTGGGCCACCGCAATCAACGCCGGTTCGGTGTATGGCTACAGCCTGCTGTTCGTGGTGGTGCTGTCTAGCCTGTCCGCGATCGTGCTGCAATGCCTGAGCCTGCGGCTGGGCATTGCCAGCGGCAAGGACCTCGCGGTGCTGTGCCGCGAACATTACTCGCCGCCGGTCGCCTTCGTGTTGTGGATACTGGCCGAGATCGCCATCATCGCCTGTGATCTGGCCGAAGTGCTGGGTTGCGCACTCGCATTCAAATTGCTCATCAACGTCTCGCTGCCGGTCGGGGTCTTGCTGACCGCCTTCGATACGCTGCTCATACTCGGCCTCAAGGGCCAGGGATTCCGCAAGGTCGAAGCCATCGTGCTGGCGCTGATCCTGACCATCGCCGGTTGCCTGTTCACCCAACTGGTGTTCATCAACCCCGACTGGCAAGCGGTGCTGCATGGAGCGATCCCGTCGATCGATGCGCTCTCGACCCGCGATGCGTTGTACCTGGCCATCGGCATCCTCGGTGCCACCGTGATGCCGCATAACCTGTATCTGCATTCGTCGATCGTGCAGACCCGGCGTGTTGCCAAGGATGAGCAAAGCCGGCGCGAAGCGATCCGCTTTGCCAGTCTGGACACGGTCGTGTCGCTGATGCTGGCGCTGCTGGTCAATGGCGCGATCCTGGTACTGGCGGCAGCGGCCTTCCATGCTACCGGCAATACGTCGGTCACCGAAATCGACCAGGCCTATCACCTGCTCGATCCGATTGCCGGCACGGCAGCGGCTGGCATCCTGTTCGGACTGGGGCTGCTTGCCGCCGGTCAGAGCTCGACCTTCACCGGCACCATCGCGGGTCAGGTCATCATGGAGGGATTCCTGAAGCTCAAGATCGCTTGCTGGAAACGGCGCGTCATCACGCGTGGCCTGGCGCTGGTGCCGGCATTTGTTGGCGTGATCATGCTGGGTGAAAACTCGGTCGGACGTCTGCTGGTGCTCAGTCAGGTCGTGCTCAGCATGCAACTGCCGTTCGTCATGTATCCGCTGCTGCGGCTCACTGGACGGGTCGACGTGATGGGCGGGTTCGTCAATTCGGCTTGGTTGAAAATACTGGCTTGGTCGCTGTTTGCGGTGATCTCGGCGGCCAATGTGTGGTTGGTGTTGCAGGCGTTCGGGGTGATTTGAGCGGGATTGTCGGTGCTTCGTTGAACGGTGCAATAACCGAAGGGCATTGCACCGAATGCACCGACACCCTCCGCATCAAACCCGTTCGATAATCAACGCAATCCCCTGCCCGACACCAATGCACATCGTGCACAACGCGTACCTGCCCTGCGTCTGATGCAACTGGTTGATCGCGGTGGTGACCAGCCGGGCACCCGACGCACCCAGCGGATGACCCAGCGCAATCGCGCCACCATTCGGATTGACACGCGGGTCGTCATCCTGCAAACCCAGGTCGCGCATGACCGCCAGTCCCTGCGCGGCAAACGCTTCATTCAATTCGATCACATCCATCTGATCCATCGTCATGCCGGCCTGTACCAGCACCTTGCGCGCGGCCGGCGCCGGGCCGATGCCCATGATGCGCGGTGGCACACCGGCGGTCGCCATCGCAATCACGCGCGCTTTTGGCACCAGGCCATTCTTGAGCGCGGTACGTTCATCGGCCAGCAACAGCGCGCACGCGCCATCGTTGATGCCGGAAGAATTCCCGGCGGTGACGGTGCCGTCCGGACGGACGATCGGTTTGAGTTTGGCCAGCACTTCGGCAGTCGTGGCACGCGGATGTTCGTCTTGCGTGATGATCAGCGGCTCGCCATTTTTTTGGGCCAGCGTGACGGGCGTGATTTCGGCATCAAAGAAACCGGAGAACTGTGCGGCCAGTGCCTTGCGCTGCGAGTTGAGCGCCATGCGGTCTTGCGCGGCACGATCGATGCCGAATTCGGCGGCGACATTTTCGGCGGTCTCGGGCATCGAGTCGACGCCGTACTGGGCCTTCATCAGCTTGTTAATGAAGCGCCAGCCGATGGTGGTATCAAACAATTGGGTGTCGCGGGCAAAGGCGCTGCCGGCCTTGCCCATCACAAACGGTGCGCGGCTCATCGATTCGACCCCGCCGGCGATCATCATGCTGGCATCGCCCGAACGGATTGCGCGAGCGGCCGTACCGATCGCATCGAGACCCGATCCGCACAAGCGGTTGATGGTGGCACCCGACACGCCGACCGGCATCCCGGCCAGCAGCGACGCCATGCGGGCGACGTTGCGATTGTCTTCGCCGGCCTGGTTGGCACAACCCAATAGCACGTCATTAACTTGTTCCCAATCGACCGACGGATTGCGCACCATCAGCGCGGCCAGCGGGATGGCGCCGAGGTCGTCGGCGCGGATTGCGGAGAGGCTGCCGCCGTAGCGGCCGAAGGGGGTGCGAATGGCATCGCAAATAAAAGCTTGAGTGAACATGATTCTCCTTGCTGAAAACCGTCAATCGGGTGCGCTTGCCCTGTGGCGACCGGAAGCCGCTCGCGTGGGCACAGTAGGCACAGTGGGCACAACGTCGCACCCACCCTACCTGAAATCGACCGGCTTTACAGTTTGATGAAGTGCTCGCGGTAGTAGCGCAGCTCTTCGATCGATTCAATGATGTCGGCCAAGGCCGTGTGTTTCTGGTGTTTCTTGAAGCCGCTGGCCAGTTCCGGCTTCCAGCGCTTGCACAATTCCTTGAGCGTCGAGACATCCAGATTGCGATAGTGAAAGAACGCTTCCAGCTTCGGCATGCCGCGCGCCATGAAGCGCCGGTCCTGACAAATCGAATTGCCGCACATCGGCGATTTACCGGCAGGTACGAAATCTTTCAGGAAAGTAATCAACGCTGCTTCGGCGTCGGCTTCGGTCACCGTGGAAGCCTTGACCCGTTCGATCAGGCCGGAGCGTCCGTGGGTACCCTTGTTCCAGTTATCCATCCCATCGAGCGCGGCGTCGGACTGATGAATCGCAAACACCGGGCCCTGACCCAGGATGTTGAGCTCGGAGTCGGTGACGACGACGGCGACTTCGATGATGCGGTCGTTCTCCGGATCGAGACCGGTCATTTCCATGTCGAGCCAAACCAGGTTGAATTCATTGGTGCGCAGTGGCACGGCAGCTGTTGCTGTGACCGGTGCAGTTTGCGGCTCAGTCGGTTGTGACATAATCGTTTCCCTTCGCGTTGGCATTTTTCAGCGGGTCATTTTCTCACAGGAAAAGCATGGGCTCATTCGGGTTTTCAATTTTGTTTGTCGGTGTTTTGCTGCTCACGGTCGGCCTGCGCTTCTGGCTCGCGACCCGTCAAATCCGGCACATTGCCACCCACCGTAACACCGTACCGGAGCAGTTCGCGTCCAGCATCTCGCTGGCCTCGCATCAGAAAGCGGCTGATTACACGATCGCCAAAACACGCTTCGGCCTGCTCATGCTGATGGTCAGCAGTTCGGTACTGGTTTGCTTCACGCTGATGGGCGGACTGCAATTATTGTCCGTGCTGGTGCTGCAGGCAACCGGTCCCGGCATGCTTTATCAGATCGCGCTGCTGAGCGCCTTCGTGCTCATTAGCGGCCTGATCGATCTGCCTTTCGACTACTACAAAAAATTCGTGATCGAGCAGCGCTTCGGCTTCAACAAGATGACGCCCGGCCTGTTTTTTGCCGACATGATCAAAGGCGTGTTGCTCGGTGCGGCCATCGGCCTGCCGCTGGTCTGGGTAATCCTGACGCTCATGGAGCAATCCGGCGCACTATGGTGGCTCTATGCCTGGCTGGTCTGGAGCGGTTTCCAGTTGCTGATGCTGGTGCTGTATCCGACCGTCATTGCCCCGTTGTTCAACAAGTTCACGCCACTGGCCGACGAGAGTCTGAAGAGCCGCATCGAAGGCCTGATGCAGCGCGTCGGCTTTGCCTCGCAAGGCTTGTTCGTGATGGATGGCTCGAAGCGCAGTGCCCACGGCAATGCGTATTTTTCGGGCTTTGGTGCGGCCAAGCGCATCGTCTTTTTCGATACCCTGCTATCGCGTCTGGCTCCTCCCGAAATTGAAGCGGTGCTGGCGCATGAGCTGGGCCACTTCAAGCTCAAGCACATCGTCAAGCGCATCGCGATGATGTTCGCGCTGTCGCTGGCGTTTCTGGCGCTGCTCGGCTATCTGAAAAATCAGGTCTGGTTCTACAACGGACTGGGCGTCGAACCGAGCCTGTTCGTCAGTAACGATGCGATGGCGCTGATCCTGTTCATGCTGGTGCTGCCGGTATTCACGTTCGTGTTCGGACCGCTGACTTCGATCAGTTCGCGCAAGCACGAGTTTGAAGCCGATGCCTTTGCTGCCACCCATTCCAACGCCCGCGACCTGGTCTCGGCGCTGGTCAAACTGTACGAAGACAATGCCTCGACCCTCACGCCGGACCCGCTGCATTCCGCCTTCTATGACTCCCATCCCTCGGCCACCATGCGCATCAACAAGCTGCTGGCCACCCCGACAAGGTGAATTCCATGACCCTGACTGATCTGCTCGAAAAAAAATGCCTGCCTGAAGTACCGGCCCTGCCTCCCGCCGAGGTCACGTCCCTGCTCGCCCTGCTCGACAACTGGCACCTCGCCGACGGCAAGATTGTGCGCGCATTCGACTGCAAGAATTACTACGACACGCTGTCCTTCATCAATGCCATCGCTTACGTGATCCACGCCGAAAACCACCATCCGGAACTGGTCGTGACCTACAACCGCTGCGTCGTCAAATTCGATACCCACTCGGTCAACGACGGCCGCGGCGGTCTCTCGATCAACGACTTCGTTTGCGCGGCGAAGATCGATACGATCTTTCAGCAGTCGTTTTCCTGATCGATGGCCAAGCTGCCTGAATTGATCGACGCCACCATCATCGCGGCCCATGGCCGCCATTATCTGGCGCACGCCGATGGGCTCAAGCTGCAATGCGTTACCCGCGGCAAGAAGAGCGATGTCGCCGTCGGCGATATCGTGCGCGTGGCACTGACCTCGCCCAACCAGGGCGTGATCGAATCGATCACCGAACGCACCTCGCTGCTGTACCGCTCGGACCAGTACAAGTCCAAGCTGCTGGCAGCCAATGTCACACAACTATTCATCGTGGTAGCGACCGAGCCGGGCTTCTCGGACGATCTGGTCTCGCGTTCACTGGTCGCCGCCGAAGCAGCCGGCATCCAGGCACACCTGATCCTCAACAAAATCGACGTCACCGAATCGCTGCCAAAAACCCGCACGCGGCTCGCGCAATATGCGCGACTCGGTTATCCGGTGCACGAGGTCTCGGCACGCGCCGCGCCGGAAGCCGCAGTGGCGACGCTGTTACCGCTGCTGCAGGGACAGTCGACGATCCTGATCGGCCAGTCCGGCATGGGCAAATCATCACTGATTAACCTGCTGGTGCCGGACGCCGACATCGCAGTGCGCGAGATTTCCGCCGCACTCGATACCGGCAAACATACGACAACCTTCACGCGGCTCTACAACATCGGTGACACGTCGACGGCGATCATCGACTCACCGGGCTTCCAGGAATTCGGTTTATATCATTTGTCGGAGGGAATGCTGGAGCGTGCGTTTCCGGAATTTGAACCGTTGCTGGGCAAGTGCAAATACTACAATTGTCATCACCTCACCGAACCGAGCTGCACGGTACTCGCGGCGCTGGCGGCTGGCGAGATCCTGCCGTACCGGCATGCGTTGTATGTGCAGTTGCTGCATGAGTCGTCGCAGAAGTTGTATTAAGGCGGGGGCGTTTCAGTCGGCTCAGATAGTGCATTCGGTGCAATGCCCTGCGGTAACTGAGGGAGCGACTACGGTTTGCTTTTTCCTGTGGTCGCGAACCACCATCGGTAGCAACCAGGGTCAGAGTTTTTTTTCGCAGGCCTTATCGCGAAAATTACTCTGACCCTGGTTGCGAGTTCGGAGCGCTTGCCATTCAATTTCGCAGCTGCGGTTGCTTGAGTGTTAGCCACTCCGTCATGACCTAGCCGGGGGCGGCCCGGCAGCCGGACCGGCATGCGGTCCCTTCTTTTTGCTTCGCCAAAAAGAAGTAACCAAGAAAAAGGCGACCGCGAGACTGCTGCCCTTCGGGTTCCCAAAAACGGTAGTCAGCCAAGGGGAGGGTCGCAAACTCGCTTCGCTCAGACATGCGCCCCTCTTATCCCTTGCCTGACTACCGTTTTTGGCAGCTGTCTCAATGCGGAACAAATCAAAGTCAACTGCCAAGTCAAAATCAACTTCAACTTCAACTTCAACATCAAAACCATTCCCCCAACCTTCATCGAATCGGCTTTTCTCCCACCCTATCCTTTATAATTACCGATTCCCTTTTCGGCAACCGGCAGCGTTCCATCGTCGATTTCAACTATGTCCATCAAACATTTCCTGCAGTTTTCCGACCTCACGCTTTCCGAGTTCGAATACCTGATCGAGCGCACTCGCTTCATCAAGCACAAGTTCAAGAAATATGAGCCGTACCATCCGCTGCTGGACCGCACGCTGGTGATGGTCTTTGAAAAAAATTCGACGCGCACTCGTCTGTCTTTTGAAGCTGGCATGCACCAGCTCGGCGGCGCGGCGATTTATCTCAATACGCGTGATAGCCAGTTGGGACGCGGTGAGCCGGTTGAGGATGCGGCGCAAGTGATGTCGCGCATGTGCGATGTGATCATGGTGCGGACCTTCGGCCAGGACATCATCGAACGCTTTGCCGCCAATTCGCGCGTGCCGGTCATCAATGGCCTGACCAATGAATACCATCCGTGCCAGGTACTGGCCGATGTGTTCACGTTCATCGAACAACGTGGCTCGATTGCCGGCAAGACCGTGGCCTGGATTGGCGACGCCAACAACATGCTGTACTCGTGGTTGCAAGCGGCCGATGTGTTCGGGTTTCATGTCAATGTCTCGACCCCGGCTGGCTACGATATCGATCCTGCGCTGGTCGCTGACACCAATACCCATTACACGCTGTTCGCCAAGCCGGCTGATGCCTGCGATGGTGCCCATCTGGTGACGACCGATGTCTGGACCAGCATGGGTTACGAGGAAGAAAATAACGCGCGTCTGAAAGCCTTCGATGGCTGGATTGTCGACGCTGCCAAGATGCAGCGCGCACAACCCGATGCGCTGTTCATGCATTGCCTGCCCGCGCATCGCGGCGAAGAAGTCAGCGCCGACGTCATCGATGGTCCGCAATCGGTGGTCTGGGATGAAGCCGAAAACCGCTTGCATGTGCAAAAGGCTTTGCTCGAATATCTGGTGCTTGGTCGGGTTTGAACCCTTGCCGGGCAGGTAACGTGCGACATCGAATAATTATTGATTGAAAGAAGAGATAAAAATGAGCGATACCAAGAAAGTCGTCCTGGCCTATTCCGGTGGCCTGGACACCTCGGTCATTCTGAAATGGCTGCAAGATAACTACCAGTGCGAAATCGTCACCTTCACCGCCGACCTCGGCCAGGGCGAAGAACTCGAACCAGCGCGCCAGAAAGCACTCAAGTTCGGTATCAAGCCGGAGAACATCCACATCGACGACGTGCGCGAAGAATTCGTGCGCGACTTCGTCTTCCCGATGTTTCGTGCCAATACCGTCTATGAAGGCGAGTACCTGCTCGGCACCTCGATCGCGCGTCCGCTGATCGCCAAGCGCCTGATCGAAATCGCCCGCGAAAGCGGTGCCGACACGATCTCGCACGGAGCCACCGGCAAGGGCAATGACCAGGTCCGCTTCGAGCTCGGTGCCTACGCACTGATGCCGAACGTGAAGATCATCGCACCATGGCGCGAATGGGATTTGCTGTCACGCGAGAAGCTGCTGAAATACGCCGAAGACGCCGGCATCGCCGTCGACATGAAGCACAAGAATGGTGGCGCGCCATACTCGATGGACGCCAACCTGCTGCACATCAGCTTTGAAGGCCGTCACCTCGAAAACCCGAGTGCCGAAGCCGAAGAAGCGATGTGGCGCTGGACCGTCAGCCCGGAAGCCGCACCGGACCAGGCCGAGTATCTCGACGTTGAATACGAAAAAGGCGACATCGTTGCGCTCAACGGCGTACGCATGACGCCAGCGGTCGTGCTGACCGAACTCAACCGCGTCGGTGGCAAGCATGGCATCGGTCGTCTTGATCTGGTCGAGAACCGCTACGTCGGCATGAAGTCACGCGGCTGCTACGAAACCCCGGGCGGCACCATCATGCTGCGCGCGCACCGCGCCATCGAATCGATCACGCTGGACCGCGAAGTCGCGCATCTGAAAGATGACCTGATGCCGCGCTACGCCTCGATGATTTACAACGGTTACTGGTGGTCGCCCGAGCGCGTCGCGCTGCAAACGCTGATCGACCATACGCAGCAATGCGTCAACGGCTGGGTCCGCCTGAAGCTCTACAAGGGCAACGTCATCGTGGTCGCACGCGACTCCAAGACCGACTCGCTGTTCGACATGAAAATCTCGACCTTCGACGAAGACGGCGGTGCCTATAACCAGGCCGATGCTGGCGGGTTCATCAAGCTCAACGCCTTGCGCATGCGCATCGCCGCGATCGCCCGCGAAAAACGCGGATCGTAAAAAAATCAAGCACAGCAAGCGGCCTTCGGGCCGCTTGTTTTTTATCTGCATAATCTGCACTTTGAAAGCGCCGCCATGTCCGACCACTTCGACAACGTCTCCGTCAACAAAAAAGCCAACCTGTACTTCGACGGCAAATGCGTATCGCACGCGATCACGTTTTCCGACGGCACCAAAAAAACCCTGGGCGTGATTTTTCCATCGACGTTGACCTTCAACACCGGCGCACCGGAAATCATGGAAATCAATTCAGGCAAATGCCGCATCAAGCTAGCCGGCCAGAGCGAATGGCAAAGCTTCGAAGGCGGTCAGCGTTTCGACGTGGCCGGCAATTCCAGCTTCGAGATCGAGACCATCGAGACGCTGGATTACGTGTGTCATTTCGGCTAGGCGGCATCGCTACGTCACGTCACCCGACATCAATTTGTCCGATTAATTAGACAAGTCAGCTTTCTTTGTCTACTCTATCGGACATGAAGACCTCTCCTTCCCTGCCTTTTCCTGCCGTTGCCCGCAAGCTGCGCGCATTTGGCCAGCGCTTGCGGGCAGCGCGCTTACGCCGCGAAATTTCGACCATCCTGTTTTGCGAACGCATCAATGTCTCGCGCGATACCTTGCACCGGATGGAAAAAGGCGACTGGTCCATTGCCATCGGCACTTACATGCGCGCGCTGCGCGTGCTGGGACTTGATGACGACCTCGACACGCTGGCAGCTGATGATGTCCTCGGACGCAAGCTGCAAGACTTGCAACTGCCAACACGCAAAACCCGGGGGGTGCGCAAGGCATCGGCAACTGCTCCGCTTGATGATCCGTCCGGAGGCAGCGATGGCACCTCCGACTAATGGAAAAGGCGCTGCGCGCGACGCTTTCCAGGTCCATCTCGATGCGGCGGAACTCGGTGTGATGCAGCAGGTTGGCACGCTGTATCGGAACGCGTCTGTGACGGCGATGCCTGCGGTCTTCGAGTACGCCAGCAACTGGCTCTCGCATCCGTCACGCTTCATGCTGGATCCGCGCCTGGACTTGTACAGGGGCGACCAGTATCCAGCGAGTGGCACCGGCAGCTTCGGCATTTTCCTGGACTCCGCACCGGATCGGTGGGGCCGCATGCTCATGGAACGCCGGGAAGCAGCCGACGCCGACCGGGAACAGCGTCCGATGCGAACCTTGCATGAAATCGACTTCCTGCTCGGCGTGCATGACACGGCGCGCATGGGAGCGCTGCGTTTCAAGACCTCGGACGAAGGACCTTACCTGGCATCGCATGACAACCCGGCACCGCCCGTGACCACTCTGCAGGCGCTTTCCGCCATTAGCGCCAAGCTGGAAGAGCCGGGTGCCGAAACACTGCCCGAGTACCTGCAATGGCTCTCCATGCTCATTGCGCCGGGCTCGTCGCTCGGTGGTGCGCGACCAAAAGCGAATTTCACCGACACGGACGGCACGCTCTGGTTCGCCAAATTCCCCTCACGCGAGGACCGGGCTGATGTCGGCGCATGGGAATACCTGTTGCACGGACTGGCAAAACAAGCCGGCATCTGGGTACCACCGTCACGGCTGGCTGCTTTTTCAGGCCCCTACCGGACCTTCTGTGTTGCGCGCTTCGATCGCCTGGACAACAGCCGCCGGTTGTTCGTGTCGGCGATGACGCTGCTCGAACGCCAGGACGGCCAGCACCCTCCCGCCAGCTATCTCGATATGGCCGAATTCCTGTCGGACGAAGGTGCCCGCAATCACATCGCCATCGGTCTGGCACAGTTATACCGGCGCGTGATCTTCAATGTCATGACCGGCAACCGCGACGACCATTTACGTAACCACGGCTTCCTCCGTACCTCCACCGGCTGGACTCTGGCACCAGCCTTTGACATGAATCCGAATCCCTACAAGGCCGAGCACGCCCTGACGCTCGATGGCAGCGTCGCCTCGCCCAGTCTCGCGGCAGTGCGCCAGACCGCCGAACTGTATCGACTGACGGTCAAAGAATCACAGGAGATCGAAAGCCAGGTCCAGGCCAGCGTGCACCACTGGAAAACAGCCGCACTGACACTCGACCTGCCGCGCGCCGAGATCCTCATGATGAGCAATGTCATCCAGGCCTGACACTCCCAGCTTCGACATCGACACCATCGCGAAGCGGGATGACGACTGACCACCGCTTAATACGCCGCCGTATAAATCGCCAGCGCATCGGCCTCGGTCACTTCGCGCGGGTTGTTCGTCAATAGCCGCTGCTGCTTCATGGCATCGGCTGCCAGCATCGGCAAATCCGTCAGGGCGACACCGACATCACGTAACCGGCGCGTGACTTTGGTGGCAACCGCCAGGCGGTCCAGATGATCGATCAGGACGGCGGTTTTGGTGGCATGGTCAGCACCGGCCGGCATCGGTTCGGTGACAATCCAGTCGGCGATATCGGCATACAGGTGCGCGGCAGCCGGGGCATTGAAGCGCAGCACATGCGGCAACACCAGTGCATTCGACAAGCCATGCGGCACATGGAAATGACCACCTAACGGGTAGGCCAGTGCATGGACGGCAGCGACCGGCGCGTTCGAGAAGGCTTGCCCGGCCAGCGTCGCGCCGAGCAGCATGGCTTCGCGTGCAGCGCGATCGCTACCATCGTTGCAGGCGGTAACGATATGCGCCGACAGCAGTGTCAGCGCTTTTTGCGCCAGCATGTCCGACAGCGGATTTTTCAGGCGGGCGCTGGTGTAGGCTTCGATCGCATGGACCATCGCATCAATGCCGGTGGCGGCCGTGGCGGCAGGCGGCAAACCCAGTGTCAGTTCGGCGTCGAGGATGGCCAGGTCGGCGATGAGCAGCGGCGAGACGACACCGCTCTTGGTCGTGGCACCCGTCGTGACGATCGAGATGGCCGTGACTTCGGAGCCGGTACCCGCCGTGGTGGGCACCTGCACCAGTGGCAGGCGCGGACCGGCGACGTTGCCGATGCCGTACATGGCGTCGAGCGGCTGCGTCGAGGCAACCAGCACCGCGATCAGCTTGGCCACATCCATCGACGAACCACCGCCAAGACCGACCACCAGCTCGGCGCGGGCATCGCGCGCACGTTGCGCGGCCGCCAGCACGATCTGATCCGGTGGATCGGCGACGACATCATCAATCACTTGTACCTCGAAACCGGCTGCGGCGAGGCTGGCCAGCGTCGGGCTGAGCAAGCCGCTGCGATGCAAAAAACTGTCGGTGACGAGGCACAGGCGCGTCACGGCAAAGCGCTTGCGCAGCAATTCACCGAGCTTGCGGGCCGCGCCGAATTCGACGATCAGCGACGGGACGGTAGTAAATTCAAAAGCATTGGTCATGCGGCTATCCTGGTAGTCAGTCTGGAACGTGCGCATCTGCGCGCTGGGGGAAACATCCTGTGCATCACACCGACTCTAGCATCCTTGCCAGCGCATCGGCTGGCACACCCGGACTGAATAAAAATCCCTGCATCTGGTCACACCCCATCAGCGTGAGTTGATCGCGCTGTGCGACCGTCTCGACGCCTTCCGCAACAACGTGCAATTTCAGCGCATGGGCCAGCGAAATGATGGTCACAACGATGGCCAGATTTTCGCTGCTGGTGGTCATCGCGGTGATGAACGAGCGGTCAATCTTGAGTGTGTCGATCGGCAACCGGGCGAGGTAACCGAGCGATGAATAGCCGGTACCAAAATCATCAATGGCAACCGTCATGCCGGCATCGCGCAGCAACGCCAGCTTGTCGCGCGCCAGATGCGAACTGGCGTCATCCATGAACAGGCTTTCGGTAATCTCGATCTCCAGTTGCGCGCACGGATGCTGCGCCTGAATGGCCATCACGCGGGCCACGAAGTCCTTTTCACGGATCTGCAGCTGCGAGACATTGACCGCGATGCGCGGTACCTGCAAGCCTTGCATTTGCCAGCTGGCGTGTTGCCGATGCGCTTCGGCAATCACCCAGAGACCGACTTCAACAATCAGTCCCGTGTCTTCCAGCACCTGGATGAACTGGAATGGCGAGACCAGTCCGACGCCCGGCTCCTGCCAGCGGATCAGCGCTTCCATACCGACGATGCGGCCACTGCGCAAGTCGACCTTGGGCTGGTAGTGCAGCACGAATTGCTGCTCGGCCAGCGCCCGGTGCAGGCGATTTTCGAGCGACAGTTTTTCAGCCGTTCGGGCATTCATTTCGGCCGTGTAAAACAGATAGCGCAGCTTGGCCGCACGCGCGTCCTTCATCGCTGCTTCGGCATTGCGCAGCAGGCTGTCGCTGTCGCGGCCATCGTTAGGAAACAGCGCAATGCCCGCACGCACCGACAAACGGATTGCCTTGCCACCCATCTGCAGCGGCTCGCCCAGCAGGCTGGCAAGCTCGCCCTCGATCAGATGCACGACCTCGGTTTCGCTACGATAGTCCTTGAGGACAAAGGCGAACATATCAGCACCGATACGCGCGAGGTAACCCGGATCAGGCAGGTAACCACGCAAACGACGCGCCAGCAAACGCAAGACGTCGTCACCGGCGGCGCGACCATACGTCTCGTTAATATGGCGAAAGCGCTCGACATCGATCAACACCAGCGCAATGCGCTCGGCCGACGCCGAGACGTCATAGGGCAACAACTGGCCAATCCGGTCGAGGAACAAGACGCGATTGGGCAAGCCAGTCAACGCATCGAAATACGCGAGGTAATTGATGCGCTCCTCCTTGTCGATGACTGCATGCGAAAACGAGATATCGGCGGCCAGTTCAGCCAGCAGGTGCTGTTCGTCGTCACTGAAGGCATCGGGCTCGCTGGCCAGCAATGCCAGCACGCCGAACGGCTGCTGACCAATCATCAGCGGCACCACGAACGCGGAGCGATAACCTTGCTGCAGGAAGGCGTTACGCATCGGCGCGCCGGAACCGTCGTTGCGCAAATCATTGTTGACCGCACCCTGCTTGCTGCGCAGTGCGCAACCTACCAGCCCCTGACCGCTTGGCAACTCGCCGTCGGCACTGAAATCCACCGTCTTGAGGAACGCGGCATCGACTCCGGCCCAGGCCACGGGTCGCACTGCCAGCGTCGCCGGGTCCAGCAGGCCGATGATGGCACTGGTGAACTGGCCTTGCTCATGCGCGATCCGGCAGGCTTCATCGAGCAGCAGTTGCTTGTCATGCACGCGCAAAATCACGGAATTGATACTGCCGAGTATGGTGCGGATACGGATCATCCGCGCCAGTCGTTCTTCTTGCGCCTTGCGTTCGGACAGATCGCGAATGACACAGGAAGTCCAGCGCCCTTCGGCGGTATGCAACGGACTGAGGCTGACCTCGGCCGGGAACTGGCGGCCGTCGCAGCAACGCGCAATGAATTCGAGACTGATGCTGCTGCCCGGGGCGGCATTGGCGTCGGCATCGGCATCGGTATCGGTATCGGTATCGGTATCGGGCAGCATCGTGTGCCAGTGTGAAAACTGCGCACTGGCCAGCATCGCGCCATCGGTACCCAGCATCACCGTACGCGGATAGCCGAACAACGCTTCGGCCTGGGCATTGACGATCTCGATGCAGCCGTGCTGGTCGAACACCACGATTGCATGCGGCGCATAGTCGATCAGGTCACGAAACCGGGATTCGGCATGCAGGCGGGCAGCCCGGCCACGCGCCTCGTCGATGGCACGCAGTACCGCCGATGCCAGGCGCTGCAGATTGGTCTTGAGCAGATAGTCGACCGCGCCCTGCTTGAGTGCTTCGATCGCGGTGTCTTCGCCGATCGTGCCGGAAATAAAAATGAACGGTACCGCCGGATGCGACGCATTTGCCAGCGCCAGCGCACTGAGGCCATCGAAATGCGGCAACGAGAAATCCGACAGGATCACATCCGGCGTGCTGCAGGCCAGTTGCGCCATAAAATCTGCGCGGGTCTCGACCCGTACCGCACTGACGGCCATTCCGGCCCGGGTCAGTTCGCGCAGGATCAGCTCGGCTTCGGTGGCAACATCCTCCAGCAGCAGGATGTTTAGCGGCGCCTTCATCGCGAGAGACTCATGCCGGCACCTTGTTGACCAGCATCCAGTAGAACCCGGTATCGCTGACGACCTTGTCAAAATCAAAGGTATCGACCGGCTTGACGATGTAACTGTTGGCACCGAGGCGGTAACTCTCGACCATGTCGCGCTCCTCGGCTGACGACGTCAGCATGACCACCGGAACACTGTGCAGGGTCGGGTCGGCGCGAATGCGGCGCAGCACTTCGATGCCATCGACTTTCGGCATCTTCACGTCCAGCAGCACCAGCCTCGGCTTGCCGCTGGCGGTACCGGCAAACGTCCCTTCATGAAACAGGAAATCAATCGCTTCGCTGCCGTCCTTGACCCAGATCAGGTTGTTGGCCAGACCGCGCTTGCGCAGGGCCCGCATCGTCATTTCGGCATCGGTCGCGGTGTCTTCCGCGAGCAAAATATCGACTTGCTGGAATGTATTCATGCTGTGGTCTCCTGCTTCGGTAAGGCAAAATAAAATGTCGCACCCTGGTCCACCACCGCGTCGGCCCAGATGCGGCCACCATGCCGCGTGACAATGCGCTGGGCAATCGCGAGGCCGACCCCGGTGCCGGGAAACGCGTCGGCGGAATGCAGGCGCTGGAACACGCCAAACAGCTTGCCGTAATACTGCATGTCGAAACCGACACCGTTATCGGCAATGGTATAAATCGTTTCGGTCGCCCTGGCGATGCCACCAATACGAATGACTGGCGCGGCCCGCGTCGCACTGTACTTGAGTGCATTGGAGAGCAGATTGACCCAGACCTGCTGCAGCAGCGCAGGGTCACCCACACAGCGCGGCAGGTGGTCGATCTCGATGTGCGCCTGCAGATAATCCTCGCCGCGCTGCACTAGCCGGACCGCCGTGTCGACCACCGTGCGCATGTCGATGCGTTCTTGCTGCATCGCTTGCCGGCCGAAGCGCGAAAACGCCAGCAAGTCGTCAATGAGGTCACCCATGCGTTTGCTGTTATCACGAATCACCCCCAGCAAACGCAGCCCTTCGCTGTCGACCTGGTCGCCGTAATCTTCTTCAAACATGCGCGCGTAGCCGGAGACCGCACGTAACGGAATGCGCAAATCATGCGAGACCGAATAGCTGAAACTTTCGAGCTCCTTGTTGGTGGCTTCGAGTTGGGCAGCGCGTTGCGACAAGGCGTTGCTGGCCTCGATCAGCGCCAGGTCCGCAAGGCGACGTTTGCGGTTTTCCGCACGCAGCAACAGAAAAGCGCCGCCACTGGTGAGCGCACCGATCAGCGCACCCAGCCCGATCAGCAGGCTAGCGCGCAAGGCACTCTCCTCGGCCTCGATTTCACGTTCGGCCAGAAGCGTCTGCTCCGCTGCGATCATGCGCTGCGACTGTGTGCGGATCCGGTTCTGGATCTGGTCGCCGGTACCACCAATGACCAACGCCATCCCCGCTTCCGCATCCCTGTTGACACGACGGGTCTGCACCACCCGCCCGCCGATGGCCATTGCCTCGCGCGCCAGCGCCGCCAGCGCTGCCATATCAGACAACAGCGCTGGCTTACTGGTCATCAGCACATCGAGCTCGGCCAGTCGCAGTGGTAACGCACTCACGGCATCGTGATAGGGGAGCAGAAAGGAATCGTTGCCGGTAATGACAAATCCGCGCACCGCACTCTGGGCACCGGTGGTCAAGGCACTGATGTCACCGATGCGGTTGATGACGTCGTTGGTCTGCACGACAATGGCTGCGCGCTGCTTGAATTCGTACATGCTCGACAGCGAGATAATCGTTGTCAGCGTCAATGCCAGCAAGGTCGACGCGATCCCGATGACAGCTAGCGACGGAACAGGAACACGTTGCGCAAAGGCTGGCATCAGATACAGGTCTCCAAGTGCAATGAGGTTCGACATGAACCGATAAGTCTGTGAGTCTACAACTTAACATTTTTTTCTACTGATAAGTATCACCATCTCGGTCAAAGCAGCATGGACTTATCGTTGCTGCCCTCGTGGCGTCAGACAAACGTCGGTTCCGGCTCCAGTGGCACGCCAAAACGCTGCAGGACGTCGGCCTGAATGGCATGCGCCAGTTGCAGCACGTCGGCTCCGCGCGCCCCGCCCAGATTGACCAGTACCAGTGCCTGTTTGTGATAGACCCCAACCGGGCCCAGCGCACGTCCCTTCCAGCCGCATTGATCAATGAGCCAGCCCGCAGCCAGCTTGGCACTGCCGTCGGGCTGATCATGACTGACCAGTGCCGGATGCTGCGCCAGCAGCGCATCACGCTGCACGCGCGAGACCAGCGGATTCTTGAAGAAGCTGCCGGCGTTGCCGATGACAGCCGGGTCTGGCAATTTGCGCTGCCGGATCGCGATGACGGCAGCACTGACTTGCTGCATCGTGGGATCGGTGGTCTGCGCCAGCACAGTCGCCAGCTCGGCATAGCGCAGCTCGGGTTGCCATTGCCGTGGCAACGTGAAGGTGACGTCGACAATCACCGCGCGATCGCGCCAGTCGTGCTTGAAGATGCTGTCGCGATAGCCGAAGCGGCAACCGGCCCGGTCCAGCGTAAACAAGCATCCGCGTTCCAGGTCAAAGGCGGTTAGCGCATGAAAGTACCGCTCCATTTCGACACCATAGGCACCGATGTTCTGGATCGGTGCCGCGCCCACGGTGCCGGGAATGAGTGACAGGTTTTCCAGCCCGCCCAGCTGCCGCGCCAGCGTCCAGTTCACCAGCTCGTGCCAGCCCACGCCAGCGGCTGCACGCACCAGCGTGCACTGGTCATCCTGCCCGATGACTGCGATCCCGCGGCTGCAACTGTGCAGCACCAGACCATGAAAATCACCAGTCAGCACGAGATTGCTGCCCCCTCCCAGAATCAGGCGCGGCAACCGTGCCAGCACCGGATCAGCCTGCAGCGCGGCGTGCAGCCATTGCAGATCGGTGACACTGTGCAACGCCAGATAGCGCTCGGCCATCGCATCAATGCCAAAGGTATTGAGGGTGCGCAGCGAGAAATCCGGCTGAAGTGTCGGGGGCGGGATCGAATTCGGAGTCACAGTGGGAGTCAATGAGGAAGGCATGCGTGCAGTTTACCCATGCATCGACATAGCCACCTGTTTTTTTGTCCGTTAAAATGGTGACCAGCCCGGGAAATGGCCATCGCCCTTTCCCCGTCAACTCATCTGCAACGCTGCATCACCGCACCCAACAAGGAAATCACCATGCCGTCATTCGACGTTGTCTCGGAAGCCAATATTGTCGAAGTCAAGAACGCCATCGACCAGTCCAACAAGGAAATCACCACCCGCTTCGACTTCAAGGGTAGCGATGCCCGTATCGAACAAAAGGAATTTGAACTCACCGCGTATGCCGATGCCGACTTCCAGTTGAGCCAGGTGCGTGACGTGCTCAACAACAAGCTGGCCAAACGCAATGTCGACCTGCGTTTTCTGGACCTCGGCAAGATCGAAAAAATCGGTGGCGACAAGGTCAAGCAAGTCATCAAGATCAAGAACGGCATCGAGACCGATGCAGCCAAAAAAATCGTCCGTCTGGTCAAGGACAGCAAGATGAAAGTTCAGGCCAGCATTCAGGGCGATGCCGTTCGCATCACCGGTGCCAAGCGCGATGACCTGCAAGCCGCCATGGCCGCACTGCGCAAGGATGTGCCGGAACTGCCGCTCGAATTCAATAACTTCCGCGACTGATCCATCATCGCCGTCCACCGTTCTGGTGCAGGCAACAGTCCACGCAGCATGACGCGATGGCTGCTGATGTTGTGCCTCGCGAGCAGCGGTGCGCAGGGCGAATCAATCGGTCTGGTCGGACTGTTTCCCGGCAAGGCCGTTCTCATCATTGACGGCGCAGCACCCCGCACCTTCGCCGTAGGCAGTCTCGTTGCCGATGGCGTGCGCCTGACCAGCGTCAGCGATACCGACGCGACTCTGGACGACCACGGCAAGCGCCAGGGACTGGCCATCGGCACGCATTTCAGCCGCGCGCAAGCACAGGGCGCACCCAGCATCACGCTGCAAGCCGATAGCCGTGGTCACTTCATGGCACAGGGAATGATCAATGGATTGATGCTGCCGATGATGGTCGATACCGGTGCCAGCATGGTCTCGATGTCGGCGCAGGATGCGCGTCGACTGGGGATTGATTACAGGAACGGACAACGGACGTTTTCCAATACCGCCAATGGCGTCATTCCGGTGTACCTGGTGCGCCTCGATAACGTCCGGATTGGTGACATCACGCTCAGTGGCGTGGATGCGCTGGTTCAGGACCAAGGCTTGCCGTTTGCCTTGCTTGGCATGTCGTTCCTGAACCGCACAATGATGCAGCGCGATGGTCAGCAGATGGTGCTGACCAAGCGCTACTGATCAGACTTCGCGGGCCTTGCCCAAACGACGCTGACGCACTGCATCGGCCAGTCCCTGCAATACGCCGACACTGTCATCCCAGCTGATGCAGCCATCGGTAATCGATTGGCCATAAACCAGTTCCTTGCCAGCGATCAGATCCTGGCGACCTGCTACCAGATGCGACTCGATCATCAGGCCGATGATGCGCTCGTCACCACCGGCGACCTGTGCCGCGATATCGGCACACACCGGTATCTGGTTGGCCGGATTTTTGCTGCTGTTGGCATGGGATGCATCGACCATCAGGCGTGCCGCCAAGCCGTTGGCAGCGATTTCCTTGCAGGCCTGGTCGACGCTGGCCGCATCGTAGTTCGGGCTTTTTCCACCACGCAGGATGATGTGGCAATCTTCATTGCCATTGGTCGAGACGATGGCGGAATGGCCGCCCTTGGTCACCGACAGGAAGTGATGCGAGTTCGAGGCCGCCTTGATCGCATCGATCGCGATCTTGACGTTGCCATCGGTACCGTTCTTGAAACCGACCGGACAGGACAGGCCGGAGGCCAGTTCACGATGGATTTGCGATTCAGTGGTGCGGGCGCCGATGGCACCCCAGCTGACCAGATCGGCGATGTATTGCGGGCTGATCACGTCAAGGAATTCGGTACCGGCCGGCAGGCCCAGCTCATTGATTTCCAGCAGCAGTTCACGCGCCATGCGCAAGCCATCGTTGATACGGAAACTGTTATCCATGAACGGGTCGTTGATCAGGCCTTTCCAGCCGACCGTGGTGCGCGGTTTTTCAAAATACACCCGCATCACGATTTCGAGTTCGCCGATGAATTGCTTGCGCGCCTCGACCAGCAGGCGGGCATATTCGAGTGCGGCTTTCGGATCATGGATGGAGCACGGGCCGATCACCACCATCAACCGGTCGTCCTGACCGTGCAGGATGCGATGCAACGCGGTGCGTGAATCGGCGGCGACCGTCGCGGCATGTTCGGAGCAGGCGAATTCGCGGATCAGGTGCGAGGGCGGGGTCAGTTCTTTCATTTCTCGAATGCGCAAATCGTCTGTGCGGGGCATGGTGTTCTCCAGTCTGAAAAAGTAAATCGAATGAAAATCCGGAAATAAAAAAACCGCCATCGCTGGCGGTTTTTAAGGAATCTGGTTGGTTACGCTAAGTTTGCTTTTACGTGTACCTTCCGCTTTTCCACCGCCTTTGGGCTGGAACCGCTAAAGTAAAAATAAAAGAAAAAGTGGCGTGATGGCATGTGCTTTTGAAATCGTTTGTGGATTCTCAGGTGATACTATTTTTGGTTGAACGATAGTGCAGTAAAACATCGTGCTTGGCAAGCGTGAGGGAGGATTAATTTTGTACTCTCTTACAGCCAGGCTCACAAATGCGGTGGTCAAGGTTCCAATGTCAGATTCTCGCGAGACAAATCAAAGAAGCTTGCGTTAAAATTTCAGCACAAATACAGGCAATACTCGGGACAAATTGCAAGGGTGAAAACAATGTTAAGCATTGAGCAAAAGCGCCAAATTTTTATTAAGTTACGCAATGAAAACTACAAGGCAAGCCTGCGACTGGAAGGATTAGCGCCGCAAGATGTTCCTGTAACTCAAAAAAAAGTTGCACCGACACTTGCAGAATTGATCGCAAAGCATGGTCGATAAATACGGAGTTGGCAGAGACATCTACTGCTTCGCCGATTCAAGCGTACTAATAAGCCTGCTTGCACGCGCGACGGCACGCATATCAACATGACCGTTGCAGCAATAAAGTCGACCTACGCCGTCCCACCCACCGTCACCCCATCAATGCGCAACGTCGGTTGCCCGACCCCCACCGGTACGCTCTGGCCATCCTTGCCACAAACACCAACGCCGCTGTCGAGCTGCATGTCATTGCCCACCATCGACACGCGGTTCAGCACGTCCGGTCCGTTGCCGATCAGTGTGGCGCCCTTGACCGGATAAGTGAGCTTGCCGTTCTCGATCAGGTAAGCCTCACTGGCCGAGAAGACGAATTTGCCGTTGGTGATGTCGACCTGCCCGCCGCCAAAATTGACCGCATACAAACCGTGTTTGACCGACGCCAGAATTTCGGCCGGGTCCTTGTCGCCACCGTGCATGTAGGTGTTGGTCATGCGCGGCATCGGCAGGTGGGCAAACGATTCGCGTCGGGCGTTGCCGGTGACGGGCATCTTCATCAGGCGCGCATTCATCGTGTCCTGAATATAGCCTTTCAGAATGCCGTCTTCGATCAGCGTGGTGCACTGGGTCGGATTGCCTTCATCGTCGATGTTGAGCGAGCCGCGCCGGTCGGCAATGGTGCCGTCGTCGACTACGGTGACGCCTTTGGCAGCGACCCGCTCGCCGATCCGGCCGGCGAATGTGCTGGAGCCCTTGCGGTTGAAGTCGCCTTCCAGTCCATGACCAATCGCTTCGTGCAGCAAAATGCCGGGCCAACCGGGACCGAGCACAACCGTCATCGACCCGGCCGGTGCTGGCCGCGCATCGAGATTGACCAGTGCCGCATCGACCGCCTCGGTAGCGTACTTTTCCAGCAGCGCATCGGTGAAATACCCATAGCCAAAACGTCCACCGCCGCCGGCCGAGCCGGTTTCGCGGCGGCCATTTTGCTCGGCGATCACGGTGAGCGACAGCCGCACCAGCGGCCGGATGTCCGCGGCCAGTACACCGTCGCTGCGCAATACCAGCACGACATCGTATTCGGCGGCCAGGCCTGCCATCACCTGCACGATGCGCGGGTCCCGTGCGCGTGCCATCCGTTCGATACGTTCGAGCAGACGCACCTTGTCGGCCGCCTCCAGCGATACCAGCGGATCATGCGGCAGATACAGCGCCCGGCCGCCGGACGGCTGATGGGACCCGGCGACCTTGACCTTGCCCGCACCCTGACGGGCAATCGTGCGGGTGGCCGCCGCCGCTTCCAGCAATGCCGACTCGGAGAGTTCGTCAGAATAGGCAAAGGCCGTCTTGTCGCCCGACACCGCCCGCACGCCAACGCCCTGATCGATCGAAAAACTGCCGCTCTTGACGATGCCCTCTTCCAGGCTCCAGCTTTCGCTTTTGGTCGACTGGAAATACAGGTCGGCGTAATCGACCTTGTGGGTGAACATCGTGCCGATCGCCTTGAGCAGCTTGCCTTCGTCGAGACCGAACGGCGTCAGCAGTACGTCTCGCGCGACGGTCAGGTTGGAAAAACTCGGTACGAACAGGTTCATGGCAAGTGGGCTTTGCAAGGGGCAATAGGAAAGAGATTCAAAGACAAAGGATTCAAAGACGACGATGCTGCAAGGCCGGCAAACTGGCCCGTACCTGTGCGAGGTAACTGGGTTCAACCTGTCCGAATACAAGTCCCTCGCCTTCGGGCAGCACGTCGCAGACCTTGCCCCACGGGTCGATGAGCATGCTGTGGCCCCAGATGCGTCGGCCGTTTTCGTGGCGTCCGCCCTGTCCGGACGCGAGCACGTAACACTGGTTTTCGATTGCGCGGGCGCGCAGCAGGATTTCCCAATGAGCCTGACCGGTTGTATAGGTGAATGCCGCTGGCACCACGATCAATGCGCAACTGCCCATCGCCCGGTACATCTCGGGAAAGCGCAAGTCGTAACAGACCGACAGGCCGACCCGGCCACAGGGTGCGTCGAACGTCATCACGTCAGCACCACGCGCAATCGTGCGGGCTTCATCGTACGCTTCAGCACCGCTGGAAAAACTGAACAGGTGGATCTTGTCGTAGCGCACCACCAGCTCGCCAGCCGGGTTGTAGACCAGCGTGGTATTGCGGATCTTGCCGGCTTCGGCGGCGACCATCGGCAGCGTGCCGCCGATCAGCCAGATGCCGTGGCGACGTGCCATGCCGGCCATCGCTTGCTGGATCGGACCACCCTCGGGTTCTTCGGCCAGCGCGATCTTGTCGGACTCGTTCATCCCCATGACGGGCCAGTACTCGGGCAACAGCACCAGTTGTGCGCCGCGTGCTGCCGCGTCGGCCACGAGTCGGGCGGCAGTGTCGAGGTTACGGGCAACCGATGGCGTCGACACCATCTGGATGGCGGCGACTGAAAAGGCATCGGTCGCGGCGGTGGTCATCGGCGGTGCGTTCATGGCTTGTCCTTTTTGGCTGCCTCAACAGGTAACGGATCGGCGCCGGTCTTGCGATCGAGCTTGGTGACGAGCGGCTCGTTCCACGGTCCGGTGATCGCGTATTCAAACGTGAACGCACGCATCAGCGGATCGCGCAGGAACAGTTGCGCAAGGAACGAGCCTACACCGATTATCGGATTGACCGCCAGCGCGTAGACCACCGACGCCGCGCCGACATTAATTTCGGGGAGCACCACGACATGCAGGTTTTGCGTCTCGGACGCGATATTGACCGAGCCGTCCAGCAGCACCGACGCATTGACGCTGCGCATCTTGAAATTATTAGTGCTGGCGATGCCTTGCGAAATGACGGCATTGGCGTTGATGCCATCAAAGGCAAATCCTTGCGAAAACACGTCGCGAAAATCCAGCGTCAAGCGGCGCGGCAATGATTGCAAGCTCAGCACGCCAAGCAATTTCGCTGCGCCGGGATCGACTTTCAAAAATTGTCCGGCCTCCAGGTCCAACTCGATCTGGCCGGTCAGGCTCGGGATGTCGAGCGAGAACGGCACGCCATCCCAGGTCAGATCGCCTTTCATCTGGCCTTTTCCGCCGCGCAAGACATTGTCGAACCCGAATCGACCAAGCAATTTCCCGGCATCGGCAATGTCCAGCGCGTAGATCAGGTTGCTGACGCTCTTGCCTTCTTTGGTGGTGAACTTGCCGCTGGCGTTGAGCGTGCCATCGGGATTGGCGATCGACAGCTTGCTGATGCGCCATTCGCTGCCGCTGACACCAAACGCATTATTGGCCCGCAGTTCGAGTCGGCCAAAAGGCTTGCCGATCAACTGGAAATTTTCTGCGATGACATCGAGGGCCGGGATTTGCGTGGCCGTTTCCTTGTTTTCGAGGATATCGGCCACCTCGGTCGCTGCCGACTGCGGGATGGTCAGCGTCGACAAGCGCGCCGTCACCTTGCCAAGGCCGCGACCGGACGGCGATTCGGTCCAGGTCAGGTAACCGGAAGCCTGGCCGGAATCGATATTGGCTTGCCAGACATTGTTCTGGCGCGATACGCCGACGACGACGTTATCGAGCCTCTTGCCAGAAATAATGAGCTCCGTGGCGCGCGCGGCCATCACGTCAGGCTGAACAAATTGCGCCAGTGCCAAGCCGCTAGCCGCACCAGCGGCGAATGTCGGATCACGCGGTTTTTCGGTCGACTCTGCTGACGACACCAGCGCACGCCAGTCGTCAATATTGAGCGTGCGCAAGCTGACGTTGAGATGCAGGCCCTCAGCCGGTTCGGGCGGCGGCGAATTGACGCCGATGCCACCGCGCACTACCTGCCAGGGAGCATTTTTCTCCGCGGCTTTGGCGCGCAGATAGCGGGCTGATACCGCGCTGCCCAAAGACAACTTGATTTCCTCACGCAGATTTTGTCCTGTATCGGCGGGTAATTCAGCCAGTTCGACACGCAGCGGCAGACTCTCGACGGCACTCTTGCGTAGCGGCACCGGCAAGTCGAGCGCGAGCCCCTGAAGACTCGATTCGACGACGACTTCGGCCAGCTTTTTCTTGACGCTGATGGTCGCGTTGTAGCGGCTGGCACCAGTAATTTTTTGTAGCAGACGCTGCAATGCCGGATCGGGATAGGTCTCGCGCAGGCCATCGGCCGTCACGCTGCCATCGGCCTTGACGACGATATTGCCGTTTTCCTGCGACCCGCCGGCGATGGTCGACTGCGCACCGAGGAAGCGGGCCCGCACGCCATTGAGCGTGAATCCTCTTTCATTGAATTCGAGCTTGCCGGTGGTCTGGCCAAGCAACGGAATCGCATTTTGCAAAGTCACGTCATTACCCAGGAACTGCAAGGCACCAGTGACCTTGCCATCGATCAGGTGATCCAGCGGCAAACGCAGCTTGAGCGCCAGTTTGGCAGGACCAACCGCTTTGGTTTCATCGGTGAAACGGCCGATCCACTCCAGCACCGGACTGGCGTTCACGTAACGCACCATGTCCTGCAAGTTGCCGCTGGCTTCGCCATCGATCTCGAGCTGCGGATCGGTCGACAGCAGATCGGGCACCACAGCCCGGACCTTGGCCAGGGCGACATCTTTGGTGACGGCACTGTCACCACGAATTTCCAGGCGGGCACGATCAATGAGCAGCGTGCCGCGAACTTTTTCCAGCAGTGGCCACAACGGTGCCTTGCCATCGGCTCCGAAGAAGCCGGGGACGTACAGCATCGCACCGTTGTCGATTCTGGCGTTGACAGTAAAAATTCCTTTGGGTTTTTCGCCCGACCGGCTGGTAGCAAACGGAAACTGCGCCAGGTCGCCCTTGATCCGTACGACGACGTCCCTGGCCTGGCCTTGCTGCAGCGCGCCGGTCAGCCAGTCGCGCAGCGGTCCCGGGGTTTGCAGCGGCAGATAGCGCGCGACCCGGTTGATATCGACCGCGGCGATGGTGGCCGTCATGTCCATCGTACCCGGCGTCGTGTCATTGGCCAGCAGAGACAACAGATGTTGACCGCTGGCTTTGACCTGCACGCCATCCTGCAGGAAATCGAGCTGGTCGATTTGCAGCAGCAACTGATCATCGCTCTGGAAGGCCCAGCGCGACTGCAGTGTCAGTTGCTCGAACGGCACCAGCGGATCGCTGAGGTAACCGGGCAGGCGCACAGCCACTTGGGTCGATGCCAGATTAAGCGCACCACGGCGCTCGGAGGCATCGATGTTGCCGCTCAGATTATCGAAACCCGGGATGGACGGCACAGCGGCGAGTGCCGCACGGGTGGCCGTGCGCGGCTGCGCGGCGCGCGCTGGCTGGGCACTGAGACTCAGGCCGGTAAACTTGCCCTTGATGTTGTAGGTTGTAATGGCCGGATAAGCGCCTTGCCAGCTAGCCTGAAAATCCTGCAACTGGCCGCGCGGCGCAAAGTCGGCCAGCATCTGTTGCTGCGCGGCCGGCAACGGCAAGCGCTCGACCAGACTGGCCAGCGTGGCCAGTTCCAGCAGCCTGGCCTGGATCTGGATTTTTTCCGGCTCCTTGGCGGTGGCAGCGATGTAGGTCTCGCTGATCGTCGTCAGCGGCAACTGCAGGCCGTCATCGGTCTCCATCGAAAAATCAGTCAGTGCAATCGTGTGGCCGTGCACACCAAAAGTCGGGATGCCGATCGCCGTCCTGGCGTTGAGCGCTTCGCGTACCGAGATCCGGCCGCTGGCGCGCTTCAGGTTGAGCGGCTGCAAGTCCTCACGCAAGCGGGTGACGACGCCGGCAACATCGATGTCCGCCGTCAGGTTGGCGATGCGGGCGCGGTCGATGTTGAGCCAGGCCCGCACCGTACCGCGACCGCTTTGCAGGTCGAACGGGAAGTCGATCCAGGTTTTCCATGCCGCCAGGTCGGTCTCGCGCAGGTCGGCGTAGAGTTCGCCACGCCACTGGCGTGGATCGGCGGTCGGCTTGCTGAAGTGCGGATGGCTGAACGTCGCACGCACATCAAGCGGCGCGGCCAGCGCGACTGGCGGCACAGCCTTGAGTGCGACCTGGTGATTGCGCCAGCTGTTGCGCAACGTGAAGTCCATCTGCTGCAGGATCAGTTCCGGTGCACCGCGTTGCTGGTCGATCCAGTGAAGCTGGCCGGAACGGATCACGATTTCGTCTTGCGCCAGAATCCAGTCGGCTGCGGCGCTGTCGCCCGGCTTGCCGCTGTCGATGGCGATACCGGCAACCAGAATACGCCCCTGCTTGTCACGCACGATATCAATGTCAGGCTGATCCAGCGTCAGGCGGCGCAATCGCAGGTCGGCGACCACCACGCTCCACCACGACAGCGTCGCTTCGACTTTGGGCAAGGTCAATGCGGCCTCGCCGCGCTGGTCGTGGATGACCACGTTGCCCAGCACCAGGTCCGGATACAAGCCGTGCCATGCTGCCGCGATGGTACCGATACTGACCGACTGGCCAATGGCGCGACTGGCCAGTTGCTCGACATCCGGCTTGTACTGGTCAATATTGGGCAACACCAGATACCGCATCAGCAGGAAGACAACGCAGAGCAGCAGATACAGCGCCAGCAGCAGCTTGAGCAGCGCGCCGACCGTGTGGTACGTGGCGACATTGACGTAACGGTAGCCACGCACGACCGTGCGCCAGGACTTCGCCAGACGTTGGCCGGCCGGCGCTGCCGGCGTGCGATCAGGGCCCGTCAACAGACGACTCTGCGCAGGCCCGGCAGGCGGCTTCGCATAGAATGACTAGCTTGTTCTTCGTGAGTCACACGTCGTTGCATCATTCCTGAAAACATCTCCACACTATGACTAATTCCAGTTTGACCAGCACCAATGCCTCCGGTTCGGATGCGCATGATTTCAGCGCTAATGCCAGCATGACTTCCCGTTTTCTTACCCGCTGGCTGGCGGCTGATCCGGCTCGCGCCGGACAACTCGCCGATATGGGCGGATTATCCCTGACCCCATCGCTGTTTGCGCGCTTATTACAAAAAGAAATCAGCGCCGGTCTGGCATTGCCGCGCGCGATGCGCCGCCTGCGCAATCTGCTGCTGTCAACACTGATCACACGCGACCTGGCCAGTGGCGGTGACCTGCCGCAAGTCGTCGATACGATGACCGCCTTTGCCGAGTTCGCGCTGCAGACCCATGTCGCGGCGCTGACGGCCGAACTGCACGCGCTGCACGGAGTGCCGACCGGCGACGATAGCGGTTTGCCACAAGCGCTGATCGTGCTGGGCATGGGCAAACTGGGCGGTGGCGAACTCAACGTGTCGTCGGACATCGACCTGATCTTCGTGTATCCGGAAGATGGTGATACCCGGCCCACTTCGCCGCAACAGCGCAGCCTGTCCAACCATGAATTCTTTATCCGCCTCGGCCGCCGGCTGATCGGCGACCTGTCCGAAATCACGCAGGATGGATTTACCTTTCGCGTCGATATGGCATTGCGACCCAACGGCAACGCCGGACCGCTGGTGGCGAGCATCAACATGGTCGAAGAATACCTGCTGGTGCAAGGACGCGAGTGGGAGCGCTACGCATGGGTCAAGGCGCGCGCGATCTGCGGCGCACCGGCCGACATCGCGTCGCTCGACAGCGTCGTGCAGCCATTCGTGTACCGGCGCTATCTCGATTTCGGATCGATCGATGCATTGCGTGGCATGCACGCGCAGATTCGCGCCGAAGTCACACGGGTCGAGGCGCGGCATCCGGAGCGCAGCAACAACGTCAAGCTGGGCCGTGGCGGCATTCGCGAGCTCGAATTCCTGGCGCAGGTCTTTCAGCTGATCCGCGGTGGTCGCGATGCCGACCTGCGCTCGCGCTCGACCCGCAGCATTTTGCAGTCATTGGCCGACAAGCAATTGCTGGAGCCGGACGTGGTCAGCCAACTCTTGCATGCCTACACGTTTCTGCGCAACCTTGAACACCGGTTGCAATACCTCGATGATGCCCAGACCCACACGCTGCCAGCCAGCGAGCCGGACCAATTGATCATCGCACGCATGATGGGTTACGCCGATACAGCCGGCCTGCTGGCCGAACTGGATCGGCAACGGCAAGTTGTATCAACCCAGTTCGATGCGATTTTTGCTGAGAAGGAATCCCCTGCCGGTGCTCAGCCGCGTTCTCAAACGGGTTTTCAGCCTGGTTTTCAGCCTGGCACTCAGCCTGCCGCGTATCCCGGCATCCACGACGCGCTACTCGCCGACGACCCGCTCGACGCGCTCGAAGCGGTCTTGTCCAGACTGGGCTTTACCGAGGCGCATGAAGCAGCACGACGCCTGCTGTCGACCTGGCAATCCACGCGCCTGCAGGCGCTGCCCGTCATCAGCCGCAATCGCCTGATCGCGCTGGTCAATGCCGCGCTGCCGCTGTTGGCCGACTGTGGCGCGATGCAACTGATCACGTTGCACCGGTTGCTCGATTTCATGGAAACCGTGGCGCGCCGCGCCGCGTATCTGGCGTTGCTGACCGAATATCCGCATGCATTGCAGCGCGTCGTGCGCATGATGAGCACCAGCGACTGGGCCGCCAAATACCTGACCCGCCATCCGATCCTGCTCGATGAATTACTCGACGACCGCACCTTGCGCGCCGCGCCAGACTGGCCAGCCTTTCGCCTCGAATTACAGCGCCAGCTTGCCGCCACGCCCGGCGACACCGAACGCCAGATGGATACCCTGCGCGAAATGCACCATGCGCAAACGCTGCGTCTGCTGGCACAGGACATCGAGGGCGACCTCAGCGTCGAACGGCTGGCCGACCATTTGTCGACACTGGCCGATATCCTGGTCGACCAGACTGTTCTGGCGGTATGGAACACGCTGCCACAGCGCCATTGCGAGATCCCGAAATTTGCGGTCATTGCCTACGGCAAGCTCGGCGGCAAGGAACTGGGCTACTCGTCGGATCTCGATGTGATCTTTTTGTTCGAGGACGACGACCCGGAAGCTCCGGCGCAATACGCGAAGCTGGCCCAGCGCTTCATCACCTGGATGACCAGCCACACACCGGCCGGCATCCTGTTTGACATCGACATCGCCCTGCGCCCCGATGGGGCCAGCGGCCTGCTGGTCTCGACCATCGCGGCATTTGAAAAATACCAGCTGAAGTCTGCCTGGATCTGGGAGCACCAGGCACTGACGCGGGCGCGCTTTTGCGCGGGCGATACCAACATTGGCCAACGCTTCGAGCTGTTGCGACTTGATGTGCTGCGCCAGCCACGGGAAGCGGCACCGCTGCTGCAGGAAGTCCGGACCATGCGCGACAAAATGACCCGCGCCCATCCCGCCAAAGAGGGCCGGTTTGATCTCAAGCAAGATCGCGGCGGGATGATTGACATCGAGTTCATCGTCCAGTATCTGGTGCTGCGGCATGCCTCGGCATCGCCACAACTGACCGACGACATCGGCAATATCGCTTTGCTGAAACTGGCCGGTGAACTGGGCCTGATTGATGCCGCACTGGCTGGCACGGCGGCCGATGCCTACCGGGTCTATCGCAAACTGCAGCATCATGCGCGCTTGCAAGGCGAGGAGCAGGCCCTGGTGGCACCGGAGCGTATTGCGACAGAAGCGCTGGCGGTGCAGCAGCTTTGGGACAGCGTGTTCGGGGAGGCGGCCAGTGCCTGAGAAAGAACGATTCACAACGGAGCGGATTCAATTCGACTATTATCGAAACATGGAAACAAAAACTGCCGTCACTGCCCTCGCCGCCCTGGCCCATGATTCCCGGCTGGCTGTATTTCGTCTGCTGGTGCAAGCCGGTCCGGCCGGACTGGCCGCCAGCCGGATCGCCGAGCAGTTGGCCATCCCACCGTCTTCCCTTTCTTTTCATCTGAAAGAATTAAGCCACGCCGGCATGGTGACCGGCACCCAGGACGGCCGCTCGATTATTTATGCGGCGCAATTCGGCGCGATGAACGCGCTGCTCGCTTACCTCACCGACAACTGCTGCGGCGGCAACACCTGCAACCCACCCCTCATCACTTCCAAGGAGTGTCCATGACCGTCACCATTTATCACAATCCCGCCTGCGGCACCTCGCGCAACACGCTGGCGCTGATCCGCAATAGCGGCGTCGAACCTCTGATCATCGATTACCTGACGCAGCCGCCCACCCGCGCCGTACTCGACGACATGATCCGCAGCGCCGGACTGACAGTGCGTCAGGCCATCCGCGAAAAAGGTACGCCCTACGCCGAACTCGGCCTCGATAACCCGGCCCTCACCGACGAAGCTTTGCTCACCGCGATGCTGGCCCATCCGATCCTGATCAACCGGCCGTTCGTGATCACGCCGCTGGGCGTGCGCCTGTGCCGGCCTTCCGAACTGGTGCTCGAGATTCTGGCTGATGCGCAGCGCGCCGCTTTCAGCAAGGAAGATGGCGAAGCCGTCATCACTGCCAGCGGCAAGCGCGTCGAACCATGATCGACGACCTGTCCAACATCAGCGGCGCGCATCTGGCGTTGCCCGCGCTCGAACGGCTTGAACCGACCGCGCGCGCGACCCACGCGCCCCGCATCCTGTTGTTGTACGGCTCCTTGCGCGAACGCTCGTACAGCAAGTTGCTGACGCTTGAAGCCGAACGCCTGCTGCAATATTTTGGTGCCGAGACCCGCGTCTTCGATCCGCACGGTTTGCCGATGGTCGACAGCGTCACGCCGGATCATCCGAAGGTGCAAGAGTTACGCACCTTATCGCAATGGTCGGAGGGTCAGGTCTGGTGCAGCCCGGAACGCCACGGCACACTGACCGGCATCTTCAAGTCACAAATCGACTGGCTGCCGCTGGAACTCGGTTCGCTGCGACCGACCCAGGGTCGCACGCTGGCCGTGATACAGGTCAGCGGTGGCTCGCAATCCTTCAATACGGTCAATGCGTTGCGTGTGCTGGGACGCTGGATGCGCATGGTGACCATTCCGAACCAGTCGTCGGTGGCCAAGGCCTACGACGAATTCGACGAAGCCGGACGCATGAAGCCATCGGCGTATTACGACCGGCTTGCCGACGTGATGGAAGAACTGGTGAAGTTCACGCTGCTGGTACGTGACCGTTCGGATTATCTGACTGACCGTTACAGCGAGCGCAAGGCGTTTCAGCCGTTACCGGACAAGCTGTGAGGTAGCGGGTGGAGTTACACGGTGCAATGCCCCAGCTACCGTCGCTAACGCCACTTGTTTTTCTTGCTGCGATACTCATGCTGCAGCACCAGCCGGGTCGCGCCGACCAGCGGACTGAGCCCCATCACCAACTGCGTCAGCACATGCCCCGGCAAGATCCACAGCGACCCAACCGGTGCCGCCACCTGCGTCGCCGCCGCAATCAGCGGCGCGACCCACTCGGCTTCTTCTGTCACATCCAGCAAGACATCGCCATCGCTATTGGTGTGCAGAAAAATCTCGCCGCCTTCAGCCAGCACAAAACACACACCCGGACTATTGACCGCCTGCTTGCGGATCAGCGCATGCAGGTCCCGGTTGAGGTTATCGACCCAGAGTTCGACATCGGCGATGGTTTCCAGCGGGGTCCACGGAATCGGTTGCAGCGTCGCGCCGGCGCGGTCGTCGTCGAAATCATTCATTGCGGAAAGCGATTTGAATCGGTGTCATTGTGGAATCTGGAAAAATCAGCGCGGTGCGCTCAAGACGTCATTATCGTGCAACAGGATGATCGTTGGGAAACGTCATCCAGCAAAAGCCGTCTCGCCAGACTGACAGTGATCGATCTGCCAGCCCATTCAAAGTGAACAAATTTCGATGAATACCTCCATAACGCTGTTTATTTGAATATTTTTCGATGACACTGAACAAAATCCGATAAAAAAGCCAGTCTGGCTCCGACAGGAGCCGAGGTACTGTCCGTCGCATTCTCGCAGGAGAAACACCCCCATGAAAAAAATTGGCTATGCCCGTTTGATTGACTTGCTCGATCTGCAGGTTCGTCCATTGACGCAAACAGCGTTGATGTCGAGCGCCATCAACAAACGCCAGGATAGCGTCGGCACGATTCTTTTTCCTGCTGGTGTCGTGATAACGGATACGCCATTGGGTCAGCTTGAATTTGCGCTGCGTCATGAAGGTGTGAACCTGGAAGTCATCGATGCCGCATTTGAAAAAATTTCGCCCTCGCTGCTCATCGCGCGCATCAGGGCCAACCCGAACAGTGAGCCGATACGTCGTGCCTGTTTTTTGTGGGAATGGATGCGCGGAGCGACACTCGATGCGGGTTGCGTTCCTACCGGCCGCTACGTGGACCTGTTCCCGCCGGAGCACTACGCGGTCGCCGCCAACCCGATCAAGGCACCGGCATTTCGTGTCAACAATAACGCACTGGGCAATCCGGATTTCTGCCCGGTAGTCAAGCGATCAACGATGGTCCACGCCGACAACCTGCTCGACCTGTTACGACAACTGCCGGACCTGATGTCCGGCAACGATAGCGCCGCGTTGTATGCGAGGGCCGTCCGCTTCCTGTATCTGTCCGAAACACGCAGCAGTTTTTCGATCGAGCGCGAGCTGGCCGATGCGAACAGGGAGGAACATTTTGTCGAACTGCTGTCGCGCGCCGGGGAGCAGGAGTGCGTCACCGAGGACTGGCTGGTGACGCTGCAAAACGCGGTGATCAAAGACAGCTACGGCAAAGAGCCAACATATCGGACGAAACAAAACTGGCTCGAAGACAGCACCGGCAGAATGACCTTTTTACCGCCTCCGCCAGACGATCTCGGCAAGCTCATGCACGGCTGGACGACATTCGTCAACGATCATCGCAGCGGCATCGACCTCTCGATCAAGACGGCCTGCGCAGCCTTCGGCTTTGTGTACCTGCACCCGTTCATGGATGGCAACGGACGACTGCACCGCTTCATGATCCACCACGTGCTGCAACGCTCGGGTCGGTTACCCGAAGGCCTGGTGCTTCCCGTATCAGCAAGCATTGCAAAAGATGAACTGGCTTATCTGGACGTGCTGTCCGGCTTTTCAAAACCGGTCACGCGGCTTTGGCGCTATCGGCGCACCGACGAGGCACCGCTGATCGACAGCAGTCCGGGCGCACGCCCCTATCGGTACTTTGAGGCTGACCGCGAAGTCGCTTTCCTGCAAAAAATGATCCAGGCCACGATACTGACCGAAATCCCCAACGAACTGCGTTATCTGCGCGGCTACGATGCGGCTTTTTCGGAACTGGATGCCACCTTCGATTTGCCACGGTCGACTATCAGCAAACTGATTCGTATGATCAACGGCAATGACGGCACACTGTCAGCGACCAAGCGCAAGCAATTCACGCACTTGCCCGAAGCGGTCATCGACCAGATCGAACACATTGTGCGCGCCTCGTTTCCAGCAGAAACGCCGCCGCGCAATCATGACAAGCCATCTTGACCAACCCCGCGTCATCAACCGGTAACCTTGCCCCGTTAAGATGACGTCTTCCGCAAAGCAGCAGGTGCAATGCGGCTGCACTGATGTGAAGAGCACAGGCACTACCGTAGCTGGCGGTCGGGAAATATACCAGCACCAATTAAAAAGCGCCCCGTACTGCGGGGCGCTTTGCATGACACGAAGGAAACGAAGCCGCTTACTTGGCCGTCATCAACGCCACGGTGGTGTCGAGCATGCGGTTCGAGAAACCCCACTCGTTGTCATACCACGACGAGACTTTCACCAACCGGCCCGACACTTTGGTCAGCGTCGAATCGAAGTTGCTCGATGCCGGATTGTGGTTGAAGTCGACCGACACCAGCGGCTCGGTCTGGTACGTCAGGATGTCTTTCAATGCCCCTTCGGAAGCGGCCAGCATGATCGCGTTGACTTCGTCAACGGTGGTGTCGCGCGCAGCGATGAACGAGAGGTCGACAATCGAGACATTGATCGTTGGCACGCGGATCGCGTAGCCGTCGAGCTTGCCGTTGAGTTCCGGCAGGACCAGGCCGACTGCGGTCGCCGCGCCGGTCTTGGCAGGGATCATGCTGCTGGTGGCCGAACGGGCACGACGCAAGTCTTCGTGCATCACGTCAGTCAAGACCTGGTCGTTGGTGTAGGCATGGACCGTCGTCATCAAGCCATTGACCAGACCGATGGTGTCGTTCAGTGGCTTGACCAGCGGTGCCAGGCAATTGGTCGTGCACGATGCATTCGAGATCACGGTGTCGGTGGCCTTGAGTACATGCTGGTTCACACCAAACACGATGGTCGCATCGACATCCTTGCCGCCAGGTGCGGAGATGATGACTTTCTTGGCGCCACCTTTCAGATGGGCCGAGGCTTTCTCTTTGGTGGTGAAGAAACCGGTGCATTCAAGTACGACGTCGACGTTCAACTCGCCCCATGGAATCTCGGCCGGATTGCGCTGGGCGAAGACACGGATGCTGTCGCCATTGACGATCATGTTGTCACCTTCAACGACGACGGTACCCGGGAACTTGCCGTGGGTGGTGTCGTAGCGTGTCAGGTGAGCGTTCGATTTGGCATCGCCGAGGTCGTTGATGGCGACGATCTGGATGTCATTTTTTTTGCCGCCTTCGTAATGCGCACGAAGGATGTTGCGGCCGATGCGGCCGTAGCCGTTGATTGCGACGCGAATAGTCATGCTGCTTCTCCTGATAACAAAAAAAATCTGTCAAAAAGTGCCAGTGTCAAATCATCCGATCATCGACCCGATAACCCGTTGCGGCGTCAGTGCGGCGAAAACAGACTCAGGTCGCGCCAGCCATAACCGACTTCGAGCAGATCGATGCCATCCCACTGGTAGGCTTGCTCGATGAGCAGTTCGGCCTGACGTTTTTCAAAGAATTGACGGGCAATCCTGTTTTCCGAAATCACCCAGGTGAGTAGTCCGTGCGCGCCCTGCGCCTGCTGCGCCTGCGCCACCATCGTCACGAGTCGGCTGCCAATACCAGCGCGTTGCAGATCGGGAATCAGATAGATCGCCGCCAGCTCGGCATCGAGCCCGAACTTCGGTTCATCGAGCATCTTGCCAGCGGCAAAACCGACCACGTCCCCATCGAGTTCGGCGACGAAGACCGAGGTCCTGGACGAAGGGGCACTGAGCACCCGATGCCACAACTGCATGCTGTCTTCGACTTCCATGTTGTCGAGATAATCGTCGGGCATGATGTCGTGATACGTCTTGCGCCAGCTATCGATGCGCACCATTGCAATGCCTTCGGCATCGTCGGGCGTGGCTGCCCGCAAAAATGTCGCGTCTACCGCGTTCAAGCGAGGGTCCGCTGGACTGCGGCAACGACGTTCTCGACGGTAAAGCCGAAGTGCTTGAACAGCTCGGGTGCCGGGGCCGATTCGCCAAACGTATCGATGCCGATGACTTCACCTTCAAGCCCGACGTATTTGTACCAGAAGTCGGTGACACCGGCTTCGATGGCCACGCGCGGCACACCTTTGGTCAGCACGCCGGCCTTGTAAGCGGCATCCTGACGATCGTACACATCGGTACTCGGCATCGACACCACGCGCACCGCGACACCGGCAGCGGCGAGTGCATCGGCGGCCTTGACCGCCAGTTCGATTTCGGAGCCGGTGGCAATCAGGATTGCTTTGGCATCGGCAACATCACGCAGGATGTAGCCACCGCGCGCGATGTCGGCCACCTGTTGCGCGCTGCGTTCCTGATACGGCAAATTCTGGCGCGAGAAAATCAGCGTGCTCGGACCGTTCTTGCGCAGCACGGCCTGCTGCCACGCGACCGCCGATTCGACGGTATCGCACGGACGCCAGTTATCGAGGTTCGGGATCAGGCGCATGCTTGAGACATGCTCGACCGATTGGTGAGTCGGGCCGTCTTCGCCCAGACCGATCGAATCATGCGTGAACACGAAGATCGAACGGATTTTCATCAGCGCGGCCATGCGCAGCGCATTACGGCTGTAGTCGGAAAAGGTCAGGAAGGTGGCACCGAACGGGATGTAGCCACCGTGCAGCGTGATGCCGTTCATCATCGCGCTCATGCCGAATTCGCGCACGCCGTAGTTGATGTGGTTGCCGAGCTGGTCGGCCCGCACCGCGATGCATTCTTTCCAGTTGGTCAGGTTCGAGCCGGTCAGGTCGGCCGAACCGCCGAGAAATTCAGGCAGCACTTGCGCATAAGCCTGAATCGCATTCTGGCTGGCCTTGCGGGTGGCGATGGTTTCTTTTTTGTCGATACAGGTGGCGATGTAGTGCGCGACGGTCGCATCAAAATTGCCCGGCAACTCGCCGTTCATGCGGCGCAGCAGTTCACCGGCCAGTTGCGGGAAACGCTCGCTGTAGGCCGCAAACAAGGCATTCCATGCAGCCTGACGCGCGGCACCGGGAAGCTTGGCATCCCATGCTGCGTAGACTTCGGCAGGAATCTCGAACGGTGCCGCATGCCAGCCGATCGCTTCACGTACTGCGGTGATTTCCTTGTCGCCGAGCGCCGCGCCATGGACCTTGTCGGAACCTTGCAGATTCGGCGAGCCTTTGCCGATGACTGTTTTGCAGCAGATCAGCGTTGGCTTGTCGGCCAGTTTGGCAGCGGCAATCGCGGCGGATACCGCGGCGACATCATGGCCATCCACGGCGGGAATGACATTCCAGCCGTAGGCATCAAAGCGCTTCGGGGTATCGTCACCGAACCAGCCTGCCACCTTGCCGTCGATCGAAATGCCGTTGTCGTCGTACAGCACGATCAGCTTCGACAGGCGTAATACGCCGGCCAGCGAACAGGCTTCGTGCGAAATGCCTTCCATCAGGCAGCCATCGCCGACGAAGGTGTAGGTGTGATGATCGACGACGTCGAAACCGGGTTGATTGAATTCGGCAGCCAGCAGTTTTTCAGCGAGTGCCATGCCGACCGCATTGGTCAGGCCCTGGCCAAGCGGACCGGTGGTGGTTTCGATGCCGGGAGTGACGTCGACTTCAGGATGACCGGGCGTCTTCGAATGCAGTTGGCGGAAATTGCGCAATTCGTCCATCGGCAAGTCATAGCCGCTCAGGTGCAGCAGCGCGTAATGCAGCATCGATCCGTGGCCATTGGACAGCACGAAGCGGTCGCGGTTAATCCAGCGCGGGTCGGCCGGATTGTGACTGTAATGCTCGGACCACAAGGCCACGGCGATATCAGCCATTCCCATCGGCATGCCCGGATGGCCGGAGTTGGCCTTCTGGACGGCGTCCATCGCCAGCGCGCGGATCGCGTTGGCCATATTGTTTGTGGTTTGCAATGAAGTCATCGTGATCACATGAAAAATGGGGTGGGATGCTGCCGCCGAATCGTCTCTCGGACTGGCCGGACAAATTTACGGGCAGGCATCAGCAGGAAGCCCGCATTTTACCAGACCGGTACCGTCAGCTACCGCCAAATCCGTCATCGCGTCTGCAGCAACACTGGCCGATCCGGGTGACATGGTGCAGACTCTGCGGCATTGCTTCATCTACAAGGTCTTTCATGCCCCGATTCCATTGCCCATCGCCACTTGCCGTTGGCGACATCCTGGCCTTGCCCGATCACGTCGCGCACCACGTTCAGGTGATCCGCCTGCAGGCCGGTGCCGTGGTCACGCTTTTTAATGGCGACGGTAACGAGTACGGCGCGACCCTCACGCTACTGGAAAAAAAACGCGTCACTGTCGAGGTCAAGACCTGCACGGCGCGCTCGGTCGAGCTGCCGTATGCCATCACGCTGGCGCAAGCATTGCCAGAGTCCTCCAAGATGGACTGGATCATCGAGAAAGCCGTCGAACTTGGTGTCGCCGGTGTCCAGCCCTTGTCCGCACAACGCTGCGTCGTGCGACTGTCGGCCGAACGCGCGGAGAAACGCCAGGCGCACTGGCACGGCATCGTCATCAGCGCCAGCGAACAGAGCGGGCGCAACCGGCTGGCGCATTTGGCTCCGGTGACCGACTTCAATCGCTGGATCGCGCAGCAGGATATCCACAAGCGAATTTTGCTGTCGCCGCGCGCCAGTCAATCGCTGGCCGACTGGGCGCGCCACCAACCGCCGCAAGCAGTGACGCTGCTGATCGGACCGGAAGGTGGCCTCAGCGACGACGAAGAAAATCTGGCCATCGCCCATGGCGCGATCGCCTTGTCGATGGGGCCGCGCGTGCTGCGTACCGAAACCGCCGGACTGGCGGCGCTCGCGATGCTGGCCGGTGCGTGGGGAGATAGCACGGAGTGAACGCGGCGCGGTGCAATGCCCTGCCTGATGCAAGCCCACACCCATGCGACAACCAACATCCAGTACATTGCCTTTGTCATGAGTTAGTCAGCGTTCGGTAATTGCCATGTCATCTTTCCATCTTATCCTGCCCGCAGATTGAAAATCTCAATCACTACCAGGGAAAATAAAAAAATGACTTGCCAGATTATTCGCCGTGCCTTGCCGGCCAGTTTCGTCTTGACACTGCTTGCTTGTGCGGTCAGTTCCGCATTTGCCGCTGACGACAATACCGACACCCAATCCGAATCGCAATCCAATACCCGCGTTCAGGTGTCGGCCTCAAAAGTCACGGCGGCGATGATGGCACCTAGCCAGACATCGCTGGCAGCGACGCAGCCGCAATCGGTGATCAACCGTTCATTCATCGAGAGCTCGATCTCGCCAGTGAGCGACTACACCGCGATCACCGCGATTGCACCTAGCGTCACCGGCGGCATTTCGGCCAACGGGCCCGGCCTGGGCGAGGCCAAGAATGGCTTGCGCGGTTTCAAGGATGGCGAGTTCAACGTCACTTTTGATGGCATTCCATTTGGTGACACCAACGGTGCCACGCATCACTCGACCGCCTACTTCCCTGCCAGCGTAATCGGTGGCGTGGTCGTCGAACGCGGTCCCGGCAAGGCCAGCGACTTTGGTCAGGCCACTTTTGGCGGCTCGGTCAATCTGCAATCACGCGAAGTTTCGGAGCGCCAATCGGTCTCGCCGTTTGCGGCCTACGGTACGTGGAACACCAAGCTGATCGGCACCCGTGTCGACACCGGCACCCTCACTGATCTGGGTGATGCCCGCATCGCGTTCAATGTCCAGCGCCTCAGCAGCGATGGCGCCCGCACGTTCAGCGCCATTCAGGGCGACAGCATCATGTTCAAACTGGAGAAGCCGCTCGGCAGCAACACGCTGCTGACCGTCAACACCAACTACAACAAGAACTACTACTACCAGCCCGACAAGGACAATGGCCTGACGATGGCGCAAGTAGCCCAGTACGGCAAAAATTACGTACTGAGCAATGATCCGACCCAAGCCAATTACTACGGCTACAACCGGGCTGACAAGACCACCAACCTGAACTACATCCGTCTGCAAAGCGACCTCGGCAACGGCTGGGCGGTCGACAACAATCTGTATCACTACAATTACACCAACACCACGCTGGCAGCCGACAGCGGCAACCTGCCCGGCGTCGGATTCGGCAGCGTGGTCAATGCTAACGGCAGCAAACTGGCTGGCCAGATGCCCGGCTATGTCAAGACCAACGAGTACAAGGTCACCGGCGACATCTTCAAGGTCAGCAAGCAGTTCGATGCTGGCCTGGCCCGCACCGGCGTCTGGCTGGAGCAAGCCGACACGCACCGCAGCACCTATGATTTCAATTTGCTGACGATGCTGCCAAGCTACAAGGAAGCCGCTGTTGCGGGTGTATTCACTGGCATCAACAACGTCAAGTACGAGCAGAAATCCGGCTGGAAAAGTTATCAGCCTTTCGCCGAGTTCGAGTGGGCTGCTACGCCGGACCTGACCATCACGCCCGGCATCAAGACCATGCTGACCAAGCTCACGATCGATGCTTCGGTGAATCAGACCGCGCGCTTGCCGCAGCAGATCAGCAAGGATTTCCACGCCACCTTGCCGTTCCTGACCGCGAACTACAAGCTCAGCCCGATCTGGTCGACCTATGCCCAATATGCCAAGGGCATGCTGGTACCGGACATCAGCCTGTTCCAGAGCACCAAGGCCGATGCCTCGTCGATCGAACCACAGCGCTCCACCAATTACCAGTTGGGCGTGGTCCACAAGACCGACAAGCTGCTGTTTGATGCCGATCTGTACTACATTGATTTCAGCAACAAGTTCGCGATCTTGCCGGGTACCGATGCCCAGCCGGTGTATTACAACCAGGGCGGCGTGACTTACAAAGGCCTGGAAGGTCAAGTCACGTACGCGTTCATGAACGGCTTGTCGCTCTACACGAACGGCTCGCTCAACCGAGCCGAATCGAAGGCCACCGGACTGACCGTCGCTACCGTACCGAACTCGACGGCGGCACTGGGCTTGCTATATCAGATGGCTGGCTGGTCCGGCTCGCTGATCTACAAGCGCACCGGCACGACCTATGCACTCGATGATCAGGGCTACAAGCTCAACCCGATCACCGCCACCAATCTCAATGCCAGCTACACCTTTGCCAATCCTGGCATGGGCGTAAAAAGCATGAAGCTGCAGTTCGGTATTTACAACCTGTTCAACAAGCAGGACGTGATTGCCGTCAAGCCAGTCAACACCACCGCTGGCACCGCCAATTATGGCGTTGCGGCTGCCGGTGATACCTTTCTGTTCCAGCCGGAACGCAGCGTGATGGCGTCGATCAACGTCTTGTTCTAAACTTTCAGATCTGTTTGACAGTCCGACGGAAAATCGTTTTCCGTCGGACTTTTCCATTCCGGCTTCAGGAGTACTGCATGATCTCTCTTACTCAATTTTCCCTTACTCAATTTTCTTTTACCCAATTTTCTTTTACCCAATTCAATCGCACGCTATGCATTTTGCCGCTGCTCGTTGCTGGCTGCACGGCGATACCCGTCACGGACAAGCCTGCCGCAGCAAGCAACATGACGAGCTTCGTTGTCCTCGGCGAGCAGGGCCAGCCGGTCGCACGCGTGCTCACCGACGCGGCACAATGCCCGGTCATTCGTCTTGACGGGGTGGATGTGGCGATGGACGTGCGCGCGCCTGCCGGCACCGTCGCGCAGCGCACTACCCGCTCCGCTCCGGCCGACTCCAAGCCGTCCGCCTTCCCATTGCTGACCTGTGAAAAAATCCTGCCACCGCACACGACTTCCGCGAGCGTCGCAGGTCGCTCATTACCGCTGCCAAAACCCGAGTCCAACCGCATCGTCGTCATCGGCGATACCGGTTGCCGCCTGAAGAAAAGCGATCAGGCTTACCAGCCCTGCAACGATGCCGAGCAGTATCCGTTTGCCCGCATCGCCGCCGCCGCCGCCCGCTGGCAGCCTGACCTGGTCATCCATGTCGGTGATTATCACTATCGCGAAAACGCCTGTCCCGATGGCAATGCCGGCTGTGCTGGCAGTAGCTGGGGCTATGGCTGGGATGCCTGGCGCGAGGATTTTTTCCAGCCGGGAGCGCCCTTGCTGCAAGCCGCACCGTGGGTTCTGGTACGTGGCAATCACGAATCCTGCAGCCGCGCCGGACAAGGCTGGTGGCGCATGCTTGACCCGCGACCACTGCAAGTCGGGCGCGACTGCAACGATGCGGTCAATGACGATCAGGGTGATTTCAGTGATGCGTACGCCGTGCCGCTTGGCGGTGATGCGCAAGTCATCGTGCTCGACACTTCCAACACCACCGGCAGCCCGATCGCGGCGACGGATGTCCGCGTCGCCAAATACCGCGCGATGTATCGTCAGGTCGAGCAACTGTCGCAGCACGCCAGCACCAACATCGGCGCCAATCACCAGCCTATCCTGGGTTTTTATGCCCGCAAAAACAAGCAGGGCGGTATTGACGTCTTGCCAGGCAATCAGGGGATTCAGTCGGTGTTTGGTGCGATCAATCCGTTGATCATGCCGCCGCGCATCGATACATTGCTGTCCGGCCATACCCATCTGTGGCAACAGGTCAGCTTTGCCAGTGCGCATCCGAGCCAGTTCATCACCGGCTTCTCGGGCACGATGGAAGACCTGGTGCCGTTGCCCGACATCCTGCCAGCCGATGCCACGCCAGCACCCGGTGCCATCGTCGACAACGTCAGTGCATGGACCGGCGGCTTCGGTTACATGACCATGGAGCGCAGTGGCGCACGGCAATGGGACGTGCGGGTATGGGATACGACAGGTCGCCAGGTCAACCGTTGTCAGGTCGATGGCAGCAAGTCGCGCTGCGAGAAGGCGCGCGTTCAGTGACGGCAGAAGAGCGGGATGCGTGGTTATCCTGCTCTTCCAGCAAGAAAGCCACCGAAAGCATCTATAATCCAAGGCTTTCCGATTGCTCCCCACTGTGACCCCATGAAGGTATTTCGCGGATTACCCAATGCTGCGGCCCGTGCGCCCTGCGCACTGACGATTGGCAATTTTGACGGCGTTCATCTTGGCCATCAGGCTTTGCTGGCGCGCATGTCCGAAGCCGCCGGCAAGCTCGGACTCGATTCGGCAGTCATGACGTTCGAGCCGCACCCGCGCGAATACTTCGCCCGGGTCCAGGGCGATCCGGCCAAGGCCCCTGCCCGCATCGCCAATCTGCGTGACAAATTGCGCTCGCTCAATCAGGCCGGCATCGATCGCGTCATCGTCCAGCATTTCAATGCGCATTTCGCCGCACTGACTCCCGAAGAATTCATTCGCGACATTCTGGTCGACGGCTTGCACGTGAAATGGCTGATGATCGGTGAAGACTTCTGTTTTGGCGCACGTCGCGCCGGCAATGTCGCGATGCTGATCGAGGCTGGACAACGCTATGGTTTTCAGGTCGAGACCTTGCCAACGGTGCAGCATGACGGCACACGGATTTCGTCTTCGGCGATCCGCATGGCGCTGGAAGCGGGCAATTTCACCCAAGCCCATCAGATGCTGGGCCATCCGTATGCGATCTCGGGCCATGTCATCCACGGTAAAAAGCTCGGCCGCACCATCGGCTTTCCGACCCTCAATCTGGCGGTCACCCACAAGCATCCTGCACTGAGCGGCATCTATGTCGTGCAAGTACACGGTTTGGCTGCGCAGCCACTGCCAGGCGTGGCCAGTATCGGCGTGCGTCCGACCGTCGATGACAGCGGGCGTGTACTTCTCGAAACACATCTGTTCGACTTCGCGGCCAACTGCTATGGCAAACTGATCCGGATTGAATTTCTGAAAAAATTACGCTCCGAGCAAAAGTACACTGACCTGCCTTCGCTGACGGCAGCCATTGCCAACGATGCCAACAACGCGCGCGCTTATTTTCGCGATGCCAGCGCGGTGGCGTTGTCGGCGACCGACCGAATTTGACGCGCTTCATCGCAGGCACCGCCCGGCGGGAAGTGGTCAGTGACCAGCCCGCTGCACCCGACTCCAGACTCTCTTCAAAGAAATCCCATGTCCGATAACAAACCGAACAAACCCGCCGGCAAAGCCGCAGGAAAACCTGCCAGCAAGTATCCGGTCAACATGCCCGACACGCCGTTCCCGATGCGCGGCGACCTCGCCAAGCGCGAGCCGCAATGGATCAAGTCGTGGCAGGAAAAAAAGCTGTACGAACGCGTGCGCAAGGCCGCCAAAGGGCGTCCACTGTTCGTGCTGCATGACGGCCCGCCATATGCCAATGGCGACATTCACATCGGCCATGCGGTCAATAAGGTATTGAAGGACATCGTGGTCAAGTCGCGCAATCTGGCCGGCTTCGATGCACCGTATGTGCCGGGCTGGGATTGCCATGGCATGCCGATCGAGATCCAGATCGAAAAACAATACGGCAAGAGCTTGCCAACGGCCGACGTGCTGGAAAAATCGCGTGCCTATGCGACCGTCCAGATCGAACGCCAGAAGCTCGATTTCATCCGGCTGGGCGTGCTCGGCGAATGGGACAATCCGTACACCACGATGAACTTCGGCAATGAAGCCGACGAGCTGCGCGCCCTCGGCACCATCCTGCAAAAAGGCTATGTGTACCGTGGCCTCAAACCGGTCAACTGGTGCTTCGATTGCGGTTCGGCGCTGGCCGAAGCCGAAGTCGAATATCAGGACAAGCGCGACCCGGCCATCGATGTCGGCTTCGCCTTTGCCCAGCCCGAAAAAATCGCCGCTGCCTTTGGCCTGGCTGCGCTGCCGACCGAGCGCGGCTACTGCGTGATCTGGACCACGACACCGTGGACCATCCCGGCCAATCAGGCCATGAACGTGCATCCCGAATTCGATTACGCGCTGGTGCACACCACGCGTAACGGCGAACCGCTGCTGCTGATCCTTGCGCTGGACCTGGTCGAAGCCTGCCTGAAACGCTACGGACTGGAAGGCAGCGTGATCGCTACCTGCAAGGGCGAGGCCTTGTCACTGATCGCCTTCAGGCATCCGCTGGCCGACACCGATCCCGGCTATGACCGCCTCTCGCCGATCTATCTGGCCGAGTATGTTGCGCTCGATACCGGTACCGGCATTGTTCACTCGTCACCGGCCTATGGCGTCGACGACTTCTTGTCCTGCCGCGCGCATGGCATGAAGGATGACGAGATGCTTAACCCGGTGATGGGCGATGGCCGCTATGCGTCAGGGTTACCGTTCTTCGGCGGCATGACGATCTGGGAAGCCTCGAAGCCGATCTGCAGCAAGCTCGATGAAGCCGGTGCGCTGTTGAAGCTGGTGATGTTCGATCACAGCTACATGCATTGCTGGCGCCATAAGACGCCGATCATCTACCGCGCCACGTCGCAGTGGTTTGCCGGTATGGATCGCACGCCCAAAGATGGCGGCCCGACCTTGCGCGAAACCGCGCTGGCCGGCATCGACGCGACCACGTTTTATCCGGGATGGGGCAAGGCACGCCTGCACGGGATGATTGCCAACCGGCCTGACTGGACGCTGTCACGGCAACGCCAGTGGGGTGTGCCGATGGCATTCTTCGTGCACAAGGAAACCGGTGACCTGCATCCGCGTACGCCGGAGCTGCTCGAAGAAATTGCCCAGCGCGTTGAAGTCGCCGGCATCGATGCCTGGCTGACCATTGAGCCGAGAGACTTGCTGGGCGACGAGGCCGACCAGTACATCAAGAACAAGGACACGCTCGACGTCTGGTTCGATTCCGGCACCACGCATCAGACCGTGCTGCGTGGCTCGCATGCACAGTCGTCGCACTTCCCGGCTGACCTGTACCTCGAAGGCTCGGACCAGCATCGCGGCTGGTTCCATTCGTCATTGCTGACGTCGTCGATGCTCAATGGCTGCGCCCCCTACAAGACCTTGCTCACGCATGGTTTTGTTGTCGATGGCGAAGGAAAAAAAATGTCCAAGTCGGTCGGCAACGTGGTCGCGCCGCAAAAAATCGTCGACTCGCTCGGTGCCGACATCCTGCGCCTGTGGGTGGGTTCGACCGACTATTCGGGCGAACTGTCGATCTCCGACGAAATTCTCAAGCGCGTCACCGAAAGCTATCGTCGTATCCGTAATACGCTGCGTTTTTTGCTGGCCAATACGTCGGACTTCGATGCGACGGTCAATGCCATACCCGTTGCCGACATGCTCGAAGTGGACCGCTACGCGCTGGCTCGCATCACGCAATTGCAGGCCGAAATCATGGCGCATTACGAGATCCATGAATTCCAGCCGGTGACATCGAAGCTGCAGATGTACTGCTCGGAAGATCTTGGTGGCTTCTATCTGGATGTGCTGAAGGACCGGCTTTACACCGCCGGTGTCGGGTCGGTCGCGCGTCGCTCGGCCCAGACTGCGCTCTGGCATATCACGCACACTTTGCTGCGCCTGATGGCACCGGTCCTGTCGTTCACGGCCGAAGAAGCGTGGGCACTCTTTGCCGATCCGGTCGCCTTCGCGGCCAGCGACGAGACCATCTTCACGCAAACCGGCTGGGTCGTGCCGGCGGTGGCAGGGGCCGATGCCTTGCTTGAGCGTTATGCCGCCTTGCGTGACGTGCGCACCGAAGTCTCGAAGCAGCTCGAAGAAGTACGGATCGCCGGTGGCATCGGCTCATCGTTGCAAGCTGAAATCGAACTGCGTGCCAGTGGCGCGAAATTCGATTTGCTCACTAGCCTGGGCGATGACTTGCGCTTCGTGATGATTACGTCGCAAGCAAGCGTCACTCAGGTCACGGCCGAGACCGACGAATCGGTGATCGTCACGCCCTCCACCGAACAAAAATGCGAGCGTTGCTGGCATTATCGGGCCGATGTGGGCCGCGATGCGGCGACGCCGGAACTGTGCGGCCGCTGTGTGGCCAATCTGTTTGGTGCCGGTGAAACGCGTTATTTTGCGTAATCCTGTTTAACTTTGCTTTTTTTGACTGACTGATTCCATGGCTACCAAAAACCGTTTTTCGACCAAGCCACAATCGGGCCTCGGCGCGTGGCTGGGCATCGCAGCGATCATCGTCCTGATTGACCAGCTGACCAAGATCACGATCACCAAGCTGTTCACGTATGGCGAATCGCTACCGGTCACGTCTTTTTTTAATCTGGTGCTGGCCCATAACCAGGGTGCGGCGTTCAGCTTCCTGGCCAATGAGTCTGGCTGGCAGCGATATTTCTTTACTGCTCTCGGTACTGCTGCGGCCGTCTTTATCATCTACCTGCTCAAACGCAATGCCGGTCAGCGCCTGTTTTGCTGGGCGCTGACACTGATCCTTGGCGGCGCTATTGGTAATGTCATCGATCGCGGCATGCACGGCTACGTGATCGACTTCCTCGATATCCATCTCGCCGGCTGGCACTGGCCAGCTTTCAACGTGGCCGATAGCACCATCTGTATCGGTGCCATCCTGTTCGTCCTCGACGAACTGCGCCGCGTCAACAAATAACCCAGCGGAGTCGTCATGGATCTGGCAGGAAAACATATCGTACTGGGACTGACCGGCGGCATCGCCGGTTACAAGGCTGCCGAACTGACGCGGGCGTTGATCAAGTCTGGTGCCACCGTGCAAGTGGTCATGACCGATGCGGCGACCCATTTCATGACGCCAGTGACGATGCAGGCACTGTCTGGCCATCCGGTCTACACCGATCAATGGGATGCCCGGATCGCCAACAACATGGCGCATATCGACCTGACCCGCAACGCCGATGCCATCGTCATTGCGCCCTGCTCGGCCGACTTCATCGCCAAGCTGGCACAGGGCCGCTGTGATGATTTGCTCTCGACCTTGTGCGTCGCACGGCCCGCCATGCTGCCGCTGTTGGTCGCCCCGGCAATGAATGTCGAGATGTGGCAAAACGCCGCTACCCAACGCAATGTCAAACAGCTCGTCGCCGATGGTGTGCAGATTCTCGGCCCGGATGCAGGCGACCAGGCCTGCGGCGAAACCGGCATGGGCCGCATGCTCGAACCGATGCAGCTGCTCGACGACGTGATTGCCGCATTCCAGCCCAAGGTGTTGCTCGGCAAACGTGTCCTGATTACGGCCGGTCCGACCTTTGAACCGATCGATCCGGTGCGCGGCATCACCAATTTGTCGTCGGGAAAAATGGGTTACGCGCTGGCTCGTGCGGCCCGCGAAGCCGGTGCCGAAGTGATGCTGGTGTCCGGCCCGACGGCCCTCGCCACACCGACCGGCGTACAGCGCATCGATGTGCAGACGGCGCAGCAAATGTTCGATATCGTCCTCAGCCACGCAAGCGGCCAGGATCTCTTCATCGCGGTCGCCGCCGTTGCCGACTGGCGCGTCACCAACGCCAGCGAACAGAAGCTGAAAAAAACTGCCGATGGTGCGATGCCGCCGCTCGAATTTTCGTCCAATCCGGATATCCTCGCGACGGTCGCCGCGCTGCCGGACAAGCCCTATTGCGTCGGATTTGCAGCCGAGTCCGAGGACCTGCTCAAGCACGGCAAGGCCAAGCGCGCCCGCAAGGGCGTCCCGTTACTGGTCGGCAACATCGCTCACTCCACCTTCGGCAAAGACGACAACGAACTGGTGCTGTTCGATGCCAATACCGAGATTCATTTCCCGCCTGCGCACAAACAGATCCTGGCGCGTCAGCTGATCACCGAGATCAGCGAACGCCTGCGCATGCATGTCCACTGACTCCGCCATGACCCTCAAAACCATCGCCATCAAAATCCTCGATCCGCGCATGCAAAACCTGTTGCCGGCCTATGCCACCAGCGGCAGTGCGGGCCTTGACTTGCGTGCCTGCCTCGATGCACCTCTGACCCTTCAGCCCGGGGAAACCCATCTGGTGCCGACCGGCCTGGCGATCCATCTTGCCGATCCCGGTTATGCCGCGATGATTTTGCCGCGCAGCGGGTTAGGTCACAAACACGGCATCGTGCTGGGGAACTTGGTCGGGCTGATCGACTCCGACTACCAGGGTCAATTGATGGTATCGACCTGGAATCGCGGTCAGACTGCATTCACGCTGGAACCCATGGACCGGCTTGCCCAACTGGTGATCGTGCCAGTGCTGCAGGTCGGTTTTCATGTGGTCGAGGACTTTGCCGACAGCACCCGCGGCGAAGCAGGTTTCGGTAGTACCGGAAAACATTAATGGAGAAAAAAATGCTTGAAGTGGTTGAACTGACTAGACAGCATTGCCGTTCAACCTTGATCGCCCTCGGCGTTGCCGCACTACTGGCCGCCTGTGCGACACCCGCCCCGACCACAGCACCTGATTCATCCTCCTCGACCGTTACCAAAGCAGCCGCACCGTTACCGGCAGCGCCAGCGCCGGTGCCGGTGGTGACATCGGCAGAAGAGACCGCGTTACGTCAGTTAGTCGACCTGCAAGACCGACTGGATCGGGTAGCGGGTCCTCTGCTGGTCAACAATCCGGCACTGTGCAAACGCAATGCACGCCGCTTGCTCGGTTTCACTGCAAAGACCAAATATTCCTATTCGACCGAATTCACCCCTGCCGCACAAAAGCTGCTCCAGCTCGACGAACGCTTGCGCGTGACCGGTGTGCTCCCCGGTAGCGGAGCCGACAAGGTCGGCGTTCTACGCGGCGATATTTTGCTTTCGGTTAATGAGAAATCGCTACCGCAAGGCCCTAACGCCGAACGTCAGACCGCGGCGTTATTGGCGCCGATGGTGACGTCCCGCGGCAATGTCAAACTGACCGTCTTGCGGAACAACCGCCAGATGGTGTTCGACGTGCCACTCACGATGGCCTGCGCGTTCCGGGTTGAACTGGGCAATACCGATGCCGTCAACGCGTATTCCGATGGCTACCGCGTACTGGTAACACGCGGCATGCTTGCCTATGCCAAATCCGATCAGGATCTCGCGTATGTGCTGGCGCGCGAGATGGCCCACAACGCGCTGAACCATCCCGTGCGATTGCGTAGCAGCGCCACCATCGCCGGTGTGATCGACAATCTGATCCGGGTCAATCCCGACCTGGGGATGATCAACGGCACTGCCGGTATCAAGCCTTATAGCCAGAGCATTGATGCAGCGGCAGATGTGATGGCGCTCTTCATGACAGCGCGGGCCGGTGTCGACATTGATGGTGCATCGGCATTCTGGGAGCGTCTTGCAAACCAGTATCCGATCGCAACGACCAATGGCTACACGGCGCTGCATCCAGCAACAACCTACCGGCTCGCGGCGATTGACAAGGCAACGGCGGATATTCACGCCAAACAAGCGATGCAAAAACCGTTGATCCCCTGATTTGTACACGTAAAAAAAGCCCGGATCGTTTGCACGATCCGGGCTTTTTTATTGACGCCTGGATGACTACTCGACTTCGAGCGTCTCTTGCGATGCGGCTGGCGGAGGCGTGCTGTCACCATCCGAAAAGTCCAGTTTGATCTGGTCCTTGTCGTCGAGATCGACGGTCACCTTGCCGCCGCTGACCAGCTTGCCGAACAGCAGTTCGTCGGCCAGTGCTTTGCGGATCATGTCCTGAATCAGACGCGCCATTGGTCGTGCGCCCATCAGCGGATCGAAGCCCTTCTTGCCAAGGAAACTTCTCAGCTTTTCGGTAAAGATCGCATCGACTTTTTTCTCATGCAATTGTTCTTCCAGTTGCATCAGGAACTTGTCGACGACGCGCAAGATGATCTCTTCGTTCAAGGCACCGAAGCTGATAATCGAATCAATCCGGTTTCGGAATTCAGGCGTAAACATCCGCTTGATATCTTCCATCTCGTCGCCGGCTTCCTTCTTCTCGGTGAAACCGATCGAGCGTTTCTGCAGGCTTTCGGCACCGGCGTTGGTCGTCATGACAATGATCACATTGCGGAAATCTGCCTTGCGACCGTTGTTGTCCGTCAGCGTACCGTGGTCCATCACCTGCAACAGGATATTGAAAATATCCGGATGGGCTTTTTCGATTTCATCGAGCAGCAAGACAGCATGCGGCTTCTTGGTAATGGCTTCTGTCAGCAACCCGCCCTGATCGAAACCGACGTAGCCCGGTGGCGCACCAATCAGACGACTGACTGCATGGCGCTCCATGTATTCCGACATGTCGAACCGGATCAGTTCGATACCGAGAACGAATGCCAGTTGCTTGGCAACCTCGGTCTTGCCGACACCAGTCGGACCGGAAAACAGGAACGATCCAATCGGCTTGTCGGTCTTGCCCAGACCCGCACGTGCCATCTTGATCGCTGACGACAACGCTTCGATCGCTGGCTCCTGCCCGAAGACGACATTTTTCAAGTCGCGCTCAATCGTTTGCAATTTACTGCGGTCATCCTGGTTGACGGACTGCGGCGGAATGCGTGCGATCTTGGCGATGATGTCCTCGATCTCGGCTTTGCCAATCGTCTTTTTCTGCTTCGACTTCGGCAGGATGCGTTGCGCAGCACCCGCTTCATCGATCACGTCGATGGCCTTGTCCGGCAGATGGCGATCGTTGATGAACCGTGCGGCGAGTTCAGCAGCCGTGGTCAGTGCCGACGCGGAATACTTGATACCGTGATGTTCTTCAAAGCGCGATTTCAGACCACGCAAAATCTGGATGGTTTGCTCGACGGTTGGCTCGTTAACATCGACTTTCTGGAAGCGACGTGACAGCGCATGATCTTTTTCAAATACCCCGCGATACTCGGTGTAGGTGGTCGCCCCAATGCACTTTAGCTGACCGCTGGACAAAGCGGGCTTCAACAAGTTCGATGCATCGAGTGTCCCACCGGAGGCCGCACCGGCTCCGATAATGGTGTGAATCTCATCGATGAACAGGATGCCATTCGGGCTGTCTTTGAGCTGTTTGAGAACGGCTTTCAGACGCTGCTCGAAGTCGCCCCTGTACTTGGTACCTGCGAGTAGCGCACCCATATCGAGCGAGTAGACGACCGCATCTTGCAGGATTTCCGGCACTTCCTTTTGCGTGATGCGCCATGCCAAGCCCTCGGCAATCGCGGTCTTGCCAACGCCAGCTTCACCTACGAGTAGTGGATTGTTTTTACGACGACGGCAAAGTGTTTGGACGACCCGCTCAAGCTCTGGCTCACGGCCGATCAATGGATCGATCTTGCCTTCAAGCGCCAGCTTGTTCAGGTTTTGCGTAAATTGGTCCAGAGGACTTTCTTTTTGCTGCCCGTCAGCCGGTGCTTCTTCACCGCTTTCAGGTGCTTTTTGCGGCTCGGCCTGCTGGTCCTTGCGCACGCCGTGCGAAATAAAGTTGACTACATCAAGACGGGTTACCCCTTGCTGATGCAGGTAATACACCGCATGAGAATCTTTTTCGCCAAAAATTGCTACCAGTACGTTCGCGCCGGTGACTTCTTTTTTGCCATTCGACGCAGATTGCACATGCATGATGGCACGCTGGATCACGCGCTGGAATCCCAGCGTTGGCTGCGTGTCTACCTCGCTAGCACCAGGGACAGTGGGCGTGTTGTCCGCAATAAAATTAGTCAGCGTTTTGCGCAGATCTTCAATATTGACGGCGCACGCTCTCAGCACTTCCGCCGCAGAGGGATTATCCACCAGGGCCAAAAGCAAATGTTCTACAGTAATAAATTCGTGACGAGCTTGCCGTGCTTCGACAAACGCCATGTGCAAACTAACTTCCAGTTCCTGCGCAATCATGCTTCCTCCATCACGCATTGCAGGGGGTGCCCCGCCTTTCTTGCGTGTGTTAACACCAATTCGACTTTAGTGGACGCGATATCCTTGGGGTACACGCCGCACATCCCTTTACCATCGCGATGCACCATCAGCATGATCTGGGTGGCGTTTTCGCGATCCTTGTTGAAGTATTCCTGAATGATGGCCACGACGAACTCCATCGGCGTGTAGTCATCATTGAGTAAATACACTTGGTACATCGACGGCGGCTTGAGTTTCTGAGTCTGCCGGACGAGTACTGTGCCGTTTTCGTGCTTGGTTGCCATGCGTGTATCTAAGTCCTTCAACTACTGTAGTCACAACAAATAATAATGAATGTCCCGAAGCGCAGATTGATATTACGCGCTTTCAGGATTAGTCGCAGGTGGCGCTACTGCGGGAGAATTCAAGAGTGTTTTTTTGTTGCAACTAAACACGTATCCGACAATGGCCCAGCCGCTCCGTAGAAAATCTTGACTTCATTATTTTTTTCGCGAACAATGAATTGTCTTGACAAGTAACGTAATTGAAACTGTCAATGCAAAGGGGGCAAGTTTTAAGAAGGGGCAACGTCAATTCAGGCTTCCTGCTTTTACGGCTCGTGTGATCAAGCAAATTGGAAAGACGCTTTTATGGCAACAGGTACAGTCAAGTGGTTCAACGACTCCAAGGGTTTCGGATTCATTACTCCGGACGATGGTGGTGAAGATTTGTTTGCACACTTCTCCGCAATCCAGATGAATGGTTTCAAAACTCTGAAAGAAGGTCAAAAAGTTCAGTTCGAAGTCACGCAGGGCCCCAAAGGCAAGCAAGCTTCCAACATTCAGGCTCCCTGATCAGTTCATAAGACTGACCACAGCACAACCCCGCCAACGCGGGGTTTTTTGTTGTCATGCGTTCTGACTATTGACAATAAAACTCGTCGCCTTTCCCAATGAATCTCAGACAAAAAATATTTTTGCTTGCTGTCGTGCCGCTGATTGTTGCCCTTTGTGCGATTGCGCTGGCAGTACAACATCAAGCCACACTGCTGGCACAACAACAGCTTAAATCGGTCGAGTCCGCCTATCTCAAAAGCAAGGAAGCGGAAATGCGTCATTACGTGACGCTCGCTACGCGTTCGATCAAGGCGATTTATGATTCCGGGCGACATGATGCCTTGGCGCTTGAAGAGGCGAAGCGCATTATTTCAAAACTCGACTATGGCGATGACGGCTATTTCTTTGTCTATGACATGCAAGGCGTCAATCTCGTTCATCCGCGCCAACCAGAACTTGTCGGTCAAAATTTATGGGAATTACGCGATAACAAAGGCAATCCGACGATACAACGACTGATCTTTCGCGCCAACCATGGTGGTGGCCTTGAACGCTATTTATGGGAAAAGCCATCAACCGGAAATGTTGTACCGAAACTGGGTTATGTCATCAGCCTGCCCAACTGGGGTTGGGTCCTTGGTACGGGCATCTATCTTGATGATGTCGATGCTGTCGTCAACAAACTGGATACCCAGATTTCGCGCAATATCCAGAGCACCATGCTGTGGATTACCGGCATTGCGATTGCCAGCGTACTGGTCATCGCCCTCTTTGGCCTGGCACTGAACTTCAGTGAGCATCGGGTCGCCGATGCTAAATTGAAGGTCCTGGCACAACGCGTCGTGCACTCACAAGAAGAGGAGCGCGCCAGGCTTTCACGCGACCTGCATGATGGCATTAGCCAATCACTGGTCTCCATCAAACTGCAAGTAGAATCGGGCATTGCCAAGCTTGCCGGACCACAGGCACAAGCCGATTTGGCCAGTCAATCATTCGATCGTGCAGCGGCACAACTCAATCATGTGCTGGGTGAGGTGCGTCGCATCTCACACAACTTGCGTCCAACTCTGCTCGATGACCTTGGCCTGGTTGCAGCGCTGGATCACCTCACGCGTGAATTTGCGGGTCATGCGATGATGAACGCGCATTTTATGACGGACGGGCATATCGAACATCTCTCTGAGGTCCGAAAAACAGCCTTGTTCCGGATTGCACAGGAAGCGTTGACCAACATCGAACGGCATGCCGCCGCCGCCAACGTTTCCCTGAATCTCAGCATCGACTGTGCCGCAGTACGCATGGTCATTTCTGACGATGGCAAAGGATTCGACATGGAATTAGTCGCAGATAACCCCAAGCGCGGGATTGGTTTGCGTAATATGCATGAGCGGGCGGAGGCGGTGGGTGGTCACTTATCGCTGAGCTCATCGGCTGAAGGAACTCAACTGACAGCAACACTTCCCAACGGATAATTTCTCATAATGGCTTCACCCGTGATTCAGATTCTGCTTGTAGATGACCACCCACTTGTGCGCGATGGCCTGCGAGCCAGACTGGAAACCGTTCCTCATTTTGAGATCGTTGCTGAAGCAGGAAATGCCAGCGAAGCGCTGAAACACGCGTCGACCATCAATATTGATTTGGCGTTAATGGACATTAATCTTGCCGGTATTAACGGGATTGAACTGACTGCGCAATTTCATGCACTCCATCCGGCCATCGCAGTGCTGATGCTGAGCATGCATGATAAAGCCGAGTACGTCATGCAATCGATCCTGAGCGGTGCCCGCGGATATGTTTTAAAAGATGCGCCTGCGATAGATATCATCACCGCCATCGATACGGTCATAGCGGGAGGCATCTATTACAGCGCAGGTATTGCCAGGCAAATGACCTCTCAGTTCAGTCCGCCGGTCCTACTGACCCCGCGTGAAAATGAGGTGCTGCAATCGATCGCCAACGGTAAATCCAACAAGCATATCGCACGAGAACTTGACCTGAGCGTGCGCACGGTGGAGACGCACCGTCTCAATATCAAGCGAAAGCTTGGCATCGAGGGTCAAGCTGATCTGATTCGATTTGCGCTGGAACGACTACCGCTCAAAGTGTAAAAAAGCCAGTCACGAATGACTGGCTTTTCTGTTCGCTCCTATTCCTGGCAGCGAAACAATAATTACATGTGCTCGATCATCACGTCACCGAAACCGGAACATGACACTTGTGTCGCGCCTTCCATCAGACGCGCAAAGTCGTACGTCACTTTCTTGGACGCGATTGAATTTTGCATCGAACTGATGATCAGATCAGCGGCTTCGAGCCAGCCCATGTGACGCAACATCATTTCAGCCGACAAAATCAGCGAGCCCGGATTGACGTAATCCTTGCCGGCATATTTCGGTGCGGTACCGTGTGTCGCTTCAAACATCGCAATCGAATCTGACAGATTGGCACCCGGCGCGATACCAATACCGCCCACTTGTGCTGCCAGTGCATCGGAAATGTAGTCACCATTCAAGTTCAGTGTAGCAATGACACTGTACTCGGCAGGACGCAACAAAATCTGCTGCAAGAAAGCATCGGCAATCGAATCCTTGACCATGATGTCGCGGCCGGTTTTTGGATTCTTGAACTTGCACCATGGACCACCATCGATCATTTCGGCACCGAATTCGCTTTGCGCCAAATCATAGGCCCAGTCGCGGAAACCGCCTTCTGTGTACTTCATGATGTTGCCCTTGTGAACGATAGTCACAGATGGCTTGTCATTGTCGATCGCGTATTGAATCGCCTTGCGAACCAGTCGCTCGGTACCTTCGCGCGAGACCGGCTTGATGCCGATGCCGGACGTTTCCGGGAAACGGATCTTGGTGACGCCCAGTTCATTGATCAGGAAATCGATCAGCTTCTTGGCATTGTCGCTACCGGCTTGCCACTCGATCCCGGCGTAGATGTCTTCCGAATTCTCGCGGAAAATGACCATGTCAGTTTTTTCAGGCTCTTTCACAGGCGAAGGGACGCCAGTGAAATAGCGCACGGGACGCAGGCAGACATACAGATCGAGTTGCTGGCGCAATGCCACGTTCAGTGAACGGATACCGCCACCGACCGGCGTCGTGAGTGGTCCCTTGATCGAGACGACGTAGTCTTTCAATGCATGCAACGTTTCTTCCGGCAGCCAGACATCCGGTCCGTAGACCTTGGTTGACTTTTCTCCGGCAAAAATTTCCATCCAGCTGATCTTGCGCTCGCCGCCGTAAGCCTTGGCAACGGCGGCGTCGATGACCTTGATCATGACGGGACTGATATCAATGCCGGTACCATCGCCTTCGATGTAGGGCACGATCGGGTTGTTTGGTACATTCAACGAAAAATCGGCATTGACCGTAATTTTTTTGCCTTCAGCAGGCACTTTGATATGTTGATACATCGATGTCTCCGGTACGGGAAAAGAGAGCGAAATCAGTAAATGAGCAGCTGATTTGGCAGCCAAGTCTTATATAAGACATAAGACAGCGTTTCGTATTATGCCATCCTATTTTACTGGATGCCACTGGTTTGCGACACAGACAATCGTCGAGTACCCCGGCAACCTCCCCGACAAGGGGCTTAAAATGCCAGAACACATTTATTTCAAACCAAGAAAAATATCGCATGGCGCTTATCCTGTTCAACAAACCGTACCTTGTTCTTTGCCAATTCTCACGGCAAGACGGGCGGACCACGCTCGCTGATCATCTGGACATTCCTGACATCTATCCGGCTGGCCGGCTCGATGCCGACAGCGAAGGGTTGATGCTGCTCACGGATGATGGACGACTCCAGCACGACATCAGCGACCCGACACACAAGCAACCTAAAACATACCTTGTACAGATCGAAGGCATTCCGGATGCTGTCGCGTTAAGCAAATTACGGGCAGGCATCGACCTCGGCGATTTCACCAGTAAACCTGCCAAAGTCGTTGAAGTCGCCGAACCGGCATGGTTATGGTCTCGCGATCCACCAATCCGGCAACGCGCAAGCAACCCGACGCGCTGGCTGGCACTGACGATCACTGAAGGAAAAAATCGCCAGGTTCGACGGATGACGGCAGCAGTCGGACTACCGACGCTGCGACTGGTGCGGGTTGCGATCGGCCCGTACTCTCTGGAAAGTCATCCATTGCTTCCGGGTGAATCGCGAGTTGTCGATGCCGCCGAACTGACGGCATCGCGTCGTTAGAACGGCAGAAATTTCAAGTTGAATGCGCGCTCTGCCAGCCAGCCGGCAGCCAGCAACGCAATGAGTGCAGAACCGCCTAACAGAATGATCTTGCGGTAAAGCATTGTATGGCGCAGATAGAAAGCAACCGGCAAAAATGCCGCGACGATGGCAAGTTGCCCGGCTTCGACGCCAACATTGAATCCAACCAGGGCCAGTGCCAATGCACTCTTCGGCAAACCCAGATCACTGAGTACCGTGGCGAAACCAAACCCATGGATCAACCCGAACACAAACGCCATCATCCAGCGGCGCTCACGAAACAGCGGATAGATATTGTTCAGCGCAGCAATCACTACCGAGGCGGCGATGATGGACTCCACCCAGCGCGACGGCAGACTGATCACGCCGAGCGTCGCCAGCGTCAATGTGATCGAGTGGGCCAGGGTGAATGCCGTCACGATTTTCAGAACCGACCAGAATGCTGGCTTGAAAGCATCGACTGCCTGCCACTGCTTGCGCTGACGAATAACCACCGCGGGCAAAAGTAACGCCAGCAGAAACAGGATGTGATCGTACCCAATCCAGATATGCCAGACACCTTCACGGGCATAGTCGACAAACTGCGTAACCCGACTTGGCGTAGTCAGCGAAAATTGCTGCGTTGCTTTCTCCGGACTAAAAATCGCGGTCGTCGAGACGCCCTGATATTGCAACTGCAGTAGCCCCTTGTGTTGCGGGTCAATGTCAAAAAACAGTCCGTATCGCGTCTGCAAGAGTTTGATCGGTTGCGCACATTGCGCCTGGAAGCGCAGCACCACATAGGCACCGTCGGTATGGTCATCGACCAGATGATCGGTCACGGTCGCAGGACAAGATTGACCATCCGATTGCAAGTTCAACCGGGCCATCGCATAGGCATCGATATCAAGCTGTTTGGCCTTGACCTCGCCCCAGGTGATGGCTGCATCGCCATTGGCATCGAGACCAAGCGCAAAGTCGAGGTCACGCAATGCGATATCCCACTGCCCGTTAATCGTCTTGCCCTCGACAATAAAGTTCAGATAGCTGTCGCTGGGCTTGTGCGCCTGTGCCGTGAGCGAAAACAGACATAACAGACCAAGCAGTAACAGGCGCTTCATTGCGTGACTCCGGCAACCTGACGGGCAAGCGCCAGCAGGACGCCATCTTCAATCCGGCTCTCGGTTAACCAAGTCAGTACGGGTTGCGCTGCGACAGGCTTTCGCGCGGCCAAGGCCGCTTCCAGAACAATACGGGCATCGCGCGGTTCACGCTGAACAGTCCAGTTCTTCAGTGCCAGATCCAGTGCCTTGTTCGCGTCACCCTCAATGGCCAGAACAAAACGGGCTTCCTCCTGTTGATGCACGGTATCACCTCGTAATTGAGCCGCCGCATAGCGTGCGGCAAGTGTGGATTGCAATGCGGCGGCGTTCGGTGACTTCAACATGTGCTCGGCAAACACCAGCCGCAACAACAGCACATCCGAGCGAGTGCGGTCCTTGAGCAGGGCAACAACCTCGGCCGCGCGTTTCTGATCCATCAGTAGATCCGCATACTCGGCAAGCAGGAACGTATCAGGAATGCCGAGTGCGATAGCTTCTTTGAAATGCTGTTCAGCGATCTTGACCTTGCCAAGACGTTGCGAGCTTTCCGCCAGTCGCAAAAGTACCCACAAGCGCTGGACCGGACTTGCTTCGGGATGCCGATCCAAAGTCTCCAGCAAGGTATTGTAAGCAGGCTGGGCCTTGCCGGTCAGCCCGTCGACCATCGCGAGACAGCCGGTCGCAATCACTTCGTCAGTCAATCCGTGCAATGCCTGGCAATCGGATCGCGCCAGCGCATAGCGGGCTTGCACCAAATGAATGATGGCACGCAGCGCCCGCGCCTGGGCATGCACGGGATACCGGGCGATCACGCTATCGAGATCCTTGATGGCACCACTGAAGTCGTGATTGAACTGCGCGAGGCTAGCACGCATGACCTGGATATCGACCGGCGGTTCTGGCATCGTCCACCACGGTGCCAGCGCTGCCTGTGCATAGCCGATATAACGTGGATCACCTTCCTCGGCCACCAATCCGTAGTAACGCTGCGCCAGTTTCAGTGCTGCGCCCTCGTCGCGCGGAGTACGCTGGAGTGTCTTTCGCAAATCGGACATCTCGCGAGCGATCGGATCGTTCGGCCGAAATGGCAAGCGTTCCAGCACAGCATCATCAGAAGCGGGCATCCGCGGTGCCGACTGGACTAGCGGCAACCAGGACAGGCAAGCAAGGAACAACATCAATCTTAAAGGCATCGAGTTTCCACGGTAAATGGCAAGAAAAGGAAAGACTGCGCTGCATGATAGCGCGCCAACTGTCGCGTCGCGCTAAAGAACAAAACAGCGCTCATGATGGGTACACGGTCAATGGCGGCTGGCTTGAATAGTCGTCACCACGGTAAAATAATTTCACGTGTTTTCGTTTTTATTTTGAAAACGCTGTCAACGCACTAGCCGGTATGCCGTTATTGCTAGCGATTCATGTGAATCTCCGCTTATCAATCGTATCAATTCTAAGGATTACAAAATGAAAAACCTAATCGCTGCATTGGTTGCTGGTCTGTTCGCTGTTTCCGCTTTCGCTGCTAGTCATACTGCTGCACCAATGGCACCAGCTACACCAGCCGCTACTACGGCACCAGCTGCCGCTACAACACCTGATGCAGCACCAGCAGTCAAAAAAGAAAAGAAAGCTAAAAAAGCTAAAAAAGAAATGAAAAAAGATGATGCAGCTGCACCAGCAGCGCCAGCAGCCAAGTAATTTGCTGTTAAGCTCGGACCAGAAGGCAGGTTATCCTGCCTTTTTTTATGGCCGAACGCTTTTCAACTGCAGCCCAACTTTTTAGGCGAGTACTAAACATAACGATGACCTATTCCTTCTACCCCCTACGCGTGCTCGCCCTCTCCGGAGCGCTCTTGCTCACCTCGCATGCCAACGCGCAACAACCCGTTAAATTCAAGGTGGCCTCCCTCTCAGCCGGCATCCATTTAATCAAGGCAGAAGTCGCAGCAAGCGAAGCCGAACGCGAACAAGGCCTGATGTTTCGCGAAAAGATGGGGCCTAACGAAGGAATGGTGTTCTTGTTTGGCGCGCCGGCAGGAGTCTGTATGTGGATGAAGAACACGCTGCTGCCGCTGTCCGTCGCGTTCATCGACGATGACGGCAAGATCATCAATATCGAAGAGATGAAGCCACAAACCACCGAATCACATTGCGGCCTCAAGCCGGCGAGTTATGCGCTGGAAATGAATGCCGGATGGTTCAAGCACAAGAACATCAAGGCAGGCATGGTCATCGACGGATTACCGAAAACAAGATAAACAGCATGCGTAAAAAAACCCGCATGGTGCAATCCATGCGGGTTTTTTTGTATGGCAAGCTGCGTAGCGGCTTACCAAAAAATTTAAATCAGGCGGCCAATGCCTTCAATGCTGCGGCCATACGGCTCTTGTGACGTGCTGCTTTGTTCTTGTGAATGATTTTCTTGTCAGCGATGCGATCGATGATGGAAATCGATGACTGGAACACTTGGGTTGCTACCGCTTTGTCGCCGCCTTGAATCGCCTTGCGGATAGCTTTGATCGCCGTACGCAATGCCGAGCGCTGGCTCGAATTATGTGCGTTTTGCTTGACTGCTTGACGTGCACGCTTGCGTGCTTGTGCGGTATTTGCCATGAGTGATATTTCCTAAATCGAGGTCAGGGTGCGTCATCAATGACGCTGGAGTTAGACAGAATTCTGTGAAGCCCCAGAGTATATCGGCTTTTATCCGAAAGGGCAAACTAACTGGAGGAACCAGGCAGACGCCCTTGTAACCATTGGCATGCAAGCACTGGCAAGCAGAGTCGAACAGCTATAATCGCGCCCCATGAACCTGCATAAAACGCTCGCCACGATATTCGGCATGACAATGCTATCCCGCATCACCGGTCTGATACGCGACGTCCTCATTACCCGTGCATTCGGCGCTTCCGGTGCCACCGATGCTTTTTTTGTTGCCTTCCGGATTCCTAACCTGCTACGCCGCTTGTTTGCCGAAGGCGCATTTGCCCAGGCATTTGTGCCCATCCTTGCCGAATACCGCAACCAGCGTGGTGATGCCGCCAGCAAATTACTCGCTGATCATGTTGCCACCATCCTGACCTGGGCCTTGTTACTGACCTGCCTTGCCGGAATTATCGGCGCACCCGTGATCGTGTACTTGATGGCCAGCGGCTTGGCGGCCGACCAGGCCGTATTCGACACCACGGTAGTCATGACCCGCATCATGTTTCCCTACATCGGCTTCATGTCGCTGGTCGCGCTGGCTGGCGGCATTCTCAATACCTGGGGCGAGTTTCGCATACCGGCCTTCACACCCGTCCTGCTGAATCTGTCTTTCATCGTTACCTCACTGCTGGTTGCACCACTGCTTGCACAACCGATCTACGCATTGGGCTTTGCGGTATTTTTTGGTGGGTTATTACAACTGGCCATCCAGATACCCGCCTTGCTGCGAATAGGAATGCTGCCGCACATCAAGCTCAATCCGCGTTTTGCGCTGGCAGATCCGGGCGTGCGGCGCGTGTTGAAACAGATGGGGCCAGCGACCTTTGCCGTATCCGTCGCGCAAATCAGTCTGGTCATCAATACCAATATCGCGTCGCATCTTGAACTGGGCAGTGTGTCCTGGCTGTCATTTGCCGACCGCCTGATGGAGTTTCCGACTGCGCTACTGGGCGTCGCATTAGGCACCGTCTTGCTACCAAGCCTGTCGAAGGCCCACGCCAATGGCGACCCGGTCGAATATTCGGCGTTACTGGACTGGGGCCTGCGACTGACTTTCCTGCTGGCCCTGCCGGCGGCTGTCGGACTGGCCACCTTGTCGGAACCCCTCACGGCAACGCTATTTCATTATGGAAAATTCGATGCCCGCGCGGTGTCGATGACTGGCCAGGCGCTGATTGCCTATGGTGTCGGACTAATCGGATTGATCGTCGTGAAGATATTGGCACCGGGCTTTTATGCCAAACAGGATATCCGCACCCCGGTCAAGATCGCTATCGGCGTCCTGATTGCCACCCAGTTGATGAACCTGATTTTCGTGCCTTATCTGGCGTTAGCGGGTCTGGCACTATCGATCGGACTGGGTGCCTGTATTAACGCGATCTTTCTGTACCTCGGCTTGCGTCGACGCGGCATCTACGTTGCCAGGAAGGGATGGGGTATGTTCCTCGTCAAACTGACGGGAGCTCTGTTTCTGATGGGCGGCATCGCGCTATGGGTTGCTGGCAAGTCTGACTGGATCGCGCTGCAGGCACATCCTGTGCAACGCATCGGCATGCTGTTGCTGGTACTCTTGGTCTGTGCCGTCACCTATTTCGGTGCACTGGTTGCAATGGGCTTCAGACCCGCAGACTTCAAGCGAACGGCAGCATGATCACTCCACTGGACTATTTCGCCGCCCTTGTGCAACAAGACACGAGCATTCCGTTGTTTGAAGCCGGACTCACGCTCGCACAAGATAGCGATCCGCAATTCGACCTCGGCGGGGCGCAAGCGGAAGTCGACCGGATGGCAGCGAAATTGCACAAGCGCATACCGACCGACACCGCTCCACTCCAGAAACTACGTTTGCTGAACCACTATTTTTATGGTGAGCTGGGCTTCGGCGGCAACATCAATAACTATTACGATCCAGACAACAGCTATTTGCATCGGGTAACACGAACCCGGCGCGGCATCCCGATTTCTCTGGCAATGATTTATATAGAAATTGCCCAGCAAATCGGACTGGACGTCCGTGGCATTTCCTTTCCTGGCCACTTCCTGATGAAGCTGTCGACACAGGCAGGTGAAATCATCCTCGATCCGGTCAATGGGAGCAGCCTCTCCCGTGAAGAACTGGAAGAACGCCTGGCACCTTTTGCCGAACACATTCGGCAGGCAGGGAAACCCTTGGCGACCTATCTGGAACCGGCCTCGGCACGCGACATCCTGATACGCATGCTGCGCAACCTGAAATCACTCTTTTTTGAATATGATCGCTGGCAATCACTACTGGATGTTCAGCAGCGCTTGCTCATCCTGTTGCCAGGCGATGTCGCCGAGCGACGGGATCGCGGGCTGGCGTACGCGCATCTGGATTGTCCGAACCCGGCGCTTGAGGATATCGAGGCCTACCTGGCTGCACGCCCCGATGCGGTTGATGCTGACGTGCTACGGGAGCGGTTGCCATCGCTCAAGGCGGCAATCCGTCGCATCAACTGAGTTACTCGCCAGGCATCAGCTCTGGCCGCGTGCCTCGATCTGTTCCCATTTTTCCAGCGCCTCCAGCAGTTCACCATCGAGCTTGGCAAAGCGCTGATTCAGACGCTGCAACTCTTCCGGCTTTTGCTTGTAGACATCCGGGTCCGCGAGTTTGGCCGAGATGGTTTTCTGTTCGGCTTCGATACCGGCAATCAGCGCAGGCAAGGCATCGAGTTCACGCTGTTCCTTGTAGCTCAGTTTTTTCTGCTTGGGTGCAGCGGCAACCGGCTCGGATGCCGGCTTCACATCCCCTTTTGCCACCTTGACTACCGGCGACGTCAACGGTACGCGACGCACGCGCTCCCAGTCGGTGTAGCCGCCAATGTACTCGCGCCACATGCCATCGCCTTCAGCGACGATCACTTGCGTGACAACGTTATCGAGGAAGGTGCGGTCATGGCTCACGAGGAAGACCGTGCCCGTGTACTCCTCAAGCAGCTCTTCGAGCAACTCCAGCGTGTCGATATCCAGATCGTTGGTCGGTTCATCGAGCACCAGCACGTTGGCCGGCTTGGCGAACAGACGCGCCAGCAGCAAGCGATTGCGTTCACCGCCAGACAAGGACTTGACCGGGGACCTGGCGCGCTCCGGAGCAAACAGGAAATCATTGAGATAAGTCATCACATGCTTGCGCTGACCGTTGATCTCGACCCAGTCGCTACCAGGAGCAATCGTATCGGCAAGACTGTCGTCCTCATTGAGCTGGGCGCGCATCTGGTCGAAATAGGCGACCTGCAATTTCGTACCCTGCCGGATTACACCGGAATCCGGTTCTTCTTGACCCAGAATCATCTTCAGCAAGGTCGTCTTGCCGGCACCATTAAGCCCGATCAAACCGACCTTGTCGCCGCGCAATAATGTCGCGCTGAAATCACGCACGATGACCTTGTTGCCGTAACTCTTGTTGATGCCGTCGAGTTCGGCAACGATTTTCCCTGATCGCTCGCCAGCGGACACATCGAGTCGCACCTGGCCTTGCTGGTCACGACGAACGCTGCGCGTCGTGCGCAGGGCTTCGAGACGCCGCACACGCCCTTCATCCCGGGTCCGGCGTGCCTGCACACCCTTACGGATCCAGACTTCTTCCTGCGCCAGGAATTTATCAAACTTGGCGTTCTCGACTTCTTCGATTTCGATCTGCTCCGCCTTGCGTAACTGATAGGCAGTGAAATTGCCCGGAAAGGACAGCAAACGGCCTCGATCAAGTTCGATGATGCGGGTGGCGACGTTGTCCAGAAAGCTCCGGTCATGAGTAATAAACAAGACGCTGCCCTTGTAGTCGCGCAGCAAGCCTTCAAGCCAAAGAATGGACGTGAAGTCCAGATGGTTGGTTGGCTCATCGAGCAGCAGAACATCAGGCGAACTGACCAGCGCGCAAGCCAGTGCCACGCGTTTTTGCATACCGCCTGATAGCGTCCCCATCAACGACGTGGCATCCAGATTGAGGCGGTCCAGTGTGGTCTCGACCTTGTTATTCAGATTCCACGCGTCGGCCGCATCCAGCTTGAGCTGGATTTCATGCATCCGCTCCATCAACGCTTCGTCATCGTCACCACCAAACTGCCCCGTCAGCACGTCGTATTCTTTGAGCAGCGCCTGCATCTCGCCCATGCCGGACGCCACCGCATCAAACACCGAAATATCCCGGTCAAAGTGGGGTTCCTGGTCGACATAGGTAATTTTCACGCCTTGCTGCATGACCAGCAGACCGTCATCCAGTTTCGATTGTCCTGCCAGCACTTTCAACAGAGACGATTTGCCCGTGCCGTTGCGGCCGATCAAACCGACCCGCTCAGTGGTTTCAAGGGAAAATTCTGCACGGTCGAGCAAGGGAACGTGGCCGAATGCGAGTTGTGCATTGGAAAGTGAGATGACTGCCATAAGTAGCTGGGATGCCTGAAGTGAAGGGGCGCGTACGCCTGGCGCACTGCCGATAAATCGATGGGAAGTGCGCATTGTACCGACTCCCGGCAACATGTTGCCATGTCGCGGTGGGTTTTTGCTGCATTGCGCCAGGTGCCGATACGAAACGAGATGAAATAACCGGACCGGAGTATGCGAAAATGCGGTTGCACTGCCCCCGTAGCTCAGTGGATAGAGCGATCCCCTCCTATTGATTTGGGCATCGGGTTCCGAAAGGTCCCGCATGAATGGAGTCAAATTCGGTGAACCCTGACAGGTCATGCTGTTGGCAACGCCGAGCCAAGCCCGATGTCGATCGGGAAGGTGTAGAGACTAGACGGCTCCCTCCTGTCGTGCTGCAACATGGCACCATGGAGAAGGCATAGTCCAGACTGCAAACGGCACAGCCGGTGGCGAAAGCCATAGCGGGATGAAGGGATAGGTCACACGTTCGATCCGTGTCGGGGGCACCATCACTTATTTGTCGATCACTGGCAAAGTAATCGAAAAGCCAACACTCTCTTACATTTTCTGCGTCATTCCACTAGTTCTGCCGTGCGTTAATTGACACGCGTCGTGAGCGCATTGATCGGCAGCATTGCTAATGTGCGCTACCGTACGGCCTCATACCAGCCGGTCAAATACACTACTCAATTCACTGGAGAAATCATGAAAAACACTATTGCCCTGGCCGCCACAGTCCTTTTTGCTTCAAGCATGCTCGCTGGTTGCGCCGCGCCGTATCAGCAACCGTACAACTCGCAAAATTATTCCCAGCCATCGTCGCAAGGCTATAACAACCAGCAAGGTAACAACACCCAATACGGCGTGATCGACTCGATCCAGGTGTCGCGCGCGGCTAACTCCAGCGGTATTGGTGCCGGCGCTGTCGTTGGCGGGCTCGTCGGTGGACTTTTAGGCAATCAGGTTGGTGGCGGTACGGGTCGTGCCGTCGCCACCGCAGCGGGCGTGGTTGGCGGTGCCGTCGTTGGCAATCAGGTCGAGCAGAACCGTTCAGCCGGCCGCGAAGTCTATCAAGTCAATGTCCGCCTCGACAGCGGTCAATATGAAGCCATCACGCTGGACAACGTCAATGACCTGCGCGTTGGCAATCGTGTCCGCGTCGAAAATGGCCGCGTCTACCGTTACTGATCGATCCTGACCTGCAGACTGCCAAGTCCTTCAATGCGGCCCTCGAGCAGGTCACCTGGCACGACCGCAGCGACTCCAGCGGGGGTACCTGTAAAAATCAGATCCCCGGCCTGCAGTTCAAAGAGCGTGGATAACTGCGCAATCGTTTCCGCAACGCTCCAGATCATGTTGCCAAGGACACTAGCCTGGACCGGCATGCCGTTGACATGAAGACTGATCGTCCCGGTCGGCACATTGCGATGCAATGGCCCGATCGGTGCCGAATGGTCAAATCCTTTCCCGGTACACCATGGGCGACCGAGCTTCTTGGCAGCACCCTGCAAGTCACGCCGTGTCATATCGAGTCCAATGGCATAACCCCAGATGTGCGCGACCGCGTCTTCGACAGCAATCTCCTTTCCGCCACGGCCGATTGCAACCACCAGTTCGATTTCATGCTGCAAATCCTGCGTCATCGGAGGGTACGGCATGACGCCAACATTGCCTTCCGCTACTGGCAACACGGCATCGGCCGGCTTCATGAAAAAGAAAGGTGCCTCACGACCGGTGTCGCCCATTTCAATGGCGTGCTCGGCGTAGTTGCGTCCGACGCAATAAATGCGGTGAACCGGAAATAGCTCGGTCGAACCGGCAACAGGAACCGAGGCTTGCGCAGGCGGAAGAAATACGAATGTCATGAGTGTTCCTTGAGTCAGAATAAAAAAGCCATGCCGGCAGTCGCGGGCATGGCGCTGTGCGCGTGGTCAACCTATCTCATCCCTCGCCGAGATAGGCTTCCTTCACACGCGGATCATCAAGCATGTCGGCAGCGGTCCCGGTCATTGTGATCAATCCGGAATCCATCACATAACCACGATGAGCCGCCTGCAATGCCAGCTTGGCATTCTGCTCCACCAGCAGGATCGTTACACCCTCGGCAGAGACCGTGCGTACTACCTCAAAAATTTTCTCCACCATGATGGGCGACAAACCCATCGATGGCTCATCGAGCAATAGCAGCTTGGGATGCGACATCAATGCACGCGCCATCGCCAGCATCTGTTGCTCGCCGCCGGACAAGGTGCCCGCCATTTGCGAAGCGCGCTCCTTCAATCGCGGGAACACCGAAAACCACTTGTCGATATCAGCACTGATACCGGCCTTGTCGTTGCGGGTATAAGCACCCATCAACAGATTTTCGTGGATCGACATGCGGGTAAACACACCGCGCCCCTCCGGTACCATGGCGAGGTTTTTCTTGACCAGGTCAAAAGAACCGACACCCTTGATCGCCTCACCCGCGTACTCGATATGACCTTCAACGCGACAGTTGGGCAAGGTACCGGTGATGGCCTTGAGGGTCGTAGTCTTACCGGCACCATTGGCACCAATTAATGTAATTAACTCACCCTTGTTGACTTCAAGGTCGATGCCCTTGACGGCCTGGATACCGCCGTAAGCGACTTTCAGGCCACTGATCCTCAGTACATTCTCGCGCATGGTTGAACTGCTTTCATTGGCAACCATTAATGGGACCCTCCGAGATAGGCTTCAATGACGGCCGGATTTTTCTGGACATCGGCTGGCACCCCTTCGGCGATCGGCTTGCCATAATCCAGCACGGTGATGCGGTCGCACAAACCCATCACCAGTTTCACGTCGTGTTCGATCAGCAGAATGGTTTTTCCTTCGGCTTTGATTTTGACCAGCAACTCCCGCAGCGCCAGTTTTTCGGTGGCATTCATACCGGCTGCAGGCTCATCGAGCGCCAGCAGTTGCGGGTCGGTTGCCAGTGCGCGCGCAATTTCCAGCCGGCGCTGGTCACCATACGATAAATGCCGTGCCGTACGATCGGCAAACTTCGCGATACCAACGAAGTCGAGTAATTCCAGCGCACGTTTGCGGATATTGGCTTCTTCATCGCGTGCTGCCTTGAACCGAAACACCGCACCGAATACACCCTGATGAGTGCGGACATGCCGCCCTACCATGACATTTTCCATTGCGGTCATTTCACCAAACAACCGGATATTCTGAAAAGTACGTGCAATACCCGCCTTGGCAACTTCATGCGGTGCCGACGGGGAATAGGGCTTTCCGGCCAATTCAAAGCTACCTGTGTCCGCCTGGTACAAGCCCGTAATGACATTAAAGAAGGTTGTCTTGCCGGCACCGTTCGGACCTATCAGGCCATAAATCTGGCCTTTCGTAATCTTCATGTTGACGCCCGACAAGGCTTGCAATCCGCCGAAACGCTTGGTCACGCCGGCAATATTTAGAATGATTTGTTCGCTCATGTTGATCCTCAGGCTGCCACTATGCCGGTTGCTTTTTCGGGCTTGTCGATGTCGCCATCAGGCCGGTCTTCGTGCTTCGGAGCTGGCCACAGTCCGGCCGGACGACTGAGCATGATGACAACCATGGCCAGACCGTACAGCAACTGGCGCAGCACTTCGGCATCGACCCAGACCTTGCCGAAAATCGCCATCTGGATTGGCTCCACCGTATGCCGCAATACTTCAGGAAGCGCAGCGAGGATAATGCCACCCAGAATGACACCTGGAATATGCCCCATCCCGCCCAGCACCACCATGGCTAGCACGGCGATGGATTCCGTCAGCGAAAACGATTCCGGCGAGACAAAACCCTGAAACGAGGCAAACATCGAACCCGCCACGCCACCAAATGAGGCTCCCATGGCGAACGCCAGTAATTTGACATTCCGGGTATTGATCCCCATCGCCTTGGCCGCGATTTCATCTTCGCGAATCGCGACCCACGCGCGACCCAGGCGGGAATCCTGCAAGCGAACCGAGACGAAAATAATGCCGATGCATAGCGCCAGGAAAAAATAGTAGTAGGCATTGACTGAAGGCATCGAAAAATTACCGAAGATCAGATTCGCCCTGCTGCCAGGCTCACCAGCCAATGACACGCCAAAGATCCTGATCGGATCGATCATGTTGATACCTTGCGGACCATTGGTGATATTGACCGGACCGTTGAGGTTATTCATGAAGATTCGGATGATTTCGCCGAAACCGAGTGTCACGATCGCCAGATAATCGCCACGTAATTTCAGTGTCGGAGCACCGAGCAGCGCACCGAACACCCCTGCAAACAAGGCGCTCAGCGGGACGATAAACCAGATCGACAAGTGAATGCCCTGCTCGCGTATCTCAGGTCCGAACAACGACACCAGCGCATTGCCAATCGCCGGGTACTGGTTGACAAACGACTCCAGCACGACGGCAAACTGTGGTGACGCCAGCAACGCCGTCAGATAGGCACCCAGCGCATAGAATGCGATGTAACCGAGATCGAGCAAGCCGGCAAAACCGACGACGATGTTGAGTCCCAACGCCAGCATGATGTAGAGCAGCGCGAAGTCCATGATGCGCACCCATGAATTGCCGTAATTCTGAGCAATAAACGGAAACACAAGAACGATGAGGGCGATGATGCCCATCCCGACATATGCCTTGAGCGGGTTGGTCTTGGTATCGAAATAATTGGCCATGAATATCCCCTTTACGCGCGGTCAGCCACACGCTCGCCCATGATGCCGGACGGTCGCAAGGTCAGCACGATGATCAGTACCACGAACGCAAAAATGTCCTGATAGTGACTACCGAGGAAACCGCCTGTCAGGTCGCCAATGTAGCCGGCCCCGAGGCTTTCGATCAGCCCGAGCAGGATGCCACCCAGCATCGCGCCGTAAATGTTGCCGATCCCTCCCAGCACTGCTGCCGAAAAGGCCTTCAATCCTGGCACGAAGCCCATCGCAAACTGAGCCGACGCATACGTTGCTCCCCACATCACGCCAGCGACAGCAGCGAGCGCAGCACCAATCGCAAAGGTCAAGACGATCACCGCGTTGGAATCGACCCCCATCAGTCCGGCAACGCGGGGATTTTCTGCGGTAGCGCGCATCGCCCTTCCCATCTTGGTTTTTTCAACAAGCAAGACAAGACCAAACATCGATATCCCGGCCAGCACCAGCAACATCACTTGCGTCGGTGAAATCAGCGCGCCCATGATGTGATAGGAATCTGCGGAAATCACTTGCGGGAAAGCGATCGGACTACGGCCCCAGATCATCATTGCGAACGTCTGCAACAGGATGGAGACGCCAATGGCGGTAATCAGCGGAGCCAGGCGTGGCGCGTTACGCAACCGGCGATAAGCGACTCGCTCGATCAGTAAATTTACTGCAATGCAGATTGGAATCGCACCGCAAATGGCAATAATTATCTTCACGACACCTGGTAAATCGGGTGCAACGACTTGCACGATCTTGAGGATCGTCAAGCCTGCCATCGCTCCGATCATCAACACGTCACCGTGCGCAAAGTTAATCAGGTTAAGTACGCCATAGACCATCGTGTAACCAAGGGCAATCAACGCATACATGCTGCCGAGCACCAAGCCGTTGATAATTTGCTGGATGAAAGTGTCCATGATGGTGTGTTTCTTTCTCAAAAAACCCGGTTTCTACCGGTTTCACAAACAAACTGGAATCGCTTGACCTCGACTAGTCGAAATCCGCGTGGATAACAAAGCGGCACCCGTTTCGATTGCCTGGGTGCCGCCTGTGCCTGCGCTCAGCAACAGGACCTGATAAGACCATACCTCAAGCAAATGCCGCAGTACATTTAGCAAAGTACATGCAACAAAGTTAGCTGCTAATGCAAAATCCGGAGCGGTCCGCTCGAGGCAAGCGCCGGATTCTATAGCGTGTTCGTTGTCGCGTCAGATTATTTGACTTCCGTGACCAAAAAAATCTCTCACCACCGACCTATCAATTTAATATAAATAATAAAATCTGCGTGACCGATGATAACGATGAAGCTGAAAAACTATCCATGGAAAATCAAACAACGGGCTGAATTTAGTTCTGGGACGGTAATTCCGCGATCAATCCTTTGGGGAGTGGGAACGTCACATGTTCTTGCGCGCCGTCGAGTACACGTACGCTTCGTGCACCAAAGGTTTTCAATCGGTCGATGACTGCCTGAACGAGCACTTCCGGAGCGGACGCGCCAGCGGTAACTCCAATGCGCTGCTTGCCCTCAAGCCAGGCCGGATCGATTTGTTCGGCGTTGTCGACCATGAACGAAGGCACGCCTTTTTTCTGGGCGACTTCGCGCAAACGGTTTGAATTGGAGCTGTTCGGACTTCCCACCACGATCACCACCTCGACCTGTGGCGCCATGAACTTGACAGCTTCCTGCCGGTTAGTCGTGGCGTAGCAGATATCCCCTTTTTTCGGCTCGGCGATACCGGGAAAGCGCTGCTTGAGCGCTGCGATGATGTCTGCCGTATCGTCAACGGATAAAGTAGTTTGGGAGACGTAAGCAAGCATGTCCGGACGAGCGACTTGAAGGAGTGCCACATCATCAGTGGTCTCGACCAGGTACATGCCCTGCTCCGACTGCCCCATTGTTCCCTCAACCTCCGGATGACCGTCATGTCCGATCATGATGATCTCGCGACCATCGCGACGCATTTTTTCGACTTCAACATGGACCTTCGTCACCAGCGGGCAGGTTGCATCGAAAATACGCAAGCCACGCTCTTCCGCTTCGGCTTTCACTGCCTTCGAGACCCCATGCGCAGAAAACACGACGGTTTGCCCGGTCGGCACATCCGCCAGTTCCTCGATAAAAATAGCACCCTTCGTGCGCAGGTCATCAACGACATAAGCGTTATGGACAATTTCATGCCGCACGTAGATCGGTGCGCCAAACTGAATCAACGCCCGTTCGACGATTTCAATGGCGCGGTCCACTCCGGCACAAAATCCACGTGGCTGCGCCAGCAAAATTTCCTTGTTACTCATCATCTTGATGCCCTTAAAAACCTATATGAAATAAACCACGCCGAGAGCGGTTTAACTTACAAGATACCAATAATTCTGACTTCAAATTTCAACGATTGCCCTGCTAACGGGTGATTGAAATCAAAGACGGTATCTTCACCGTTCAATTCGCGCAGCACGCCGGCGAACCGCCCACCGCCTGGCGCATTGAATTCGACCACATCTCCGATCGCATACTGCTCCCCGAACTGTGAGTTTTCAGCCAACGTGGCGCGTGACACGCGCTGGACGAGCGCAGGATTACGCGGGCCAAAAGCTTCGTCGGGCAAGAGTTGAAACGTTTCGTTGGCACCCTCCGGCAAGCCCAGCAAACGCTGCTCAAGAAACGGTGCGAGCTGACCGCACCCCAACTGCAGCGTGGCAGGATTGCCATTGAACGTTGTAACGATTTCGGTGCCATCTGGTGTGGCAAGACGGTAGTGCAGGGTAAGGTAAGCGCCGTCCGTGACAACCGGCTGTTGGATAAGCGACATCAAATATTCCCGAATGACAAATGAGTCCCTATTTTAAGCCACGATGACACAAGACCCTGCCGCACCCGTCAAATGATCGCGTAATGTTATTCATTTAACCCTGCGCACACTGCATCGCCCGCTATGGCAATTTCAGACTGGCCCGAAGATCAACGCCCGCGCGAACGACTCATCGTGCATGGCGCTGCAATGCTGTCAGACGCGGAGTTGCTTGCGGTCTTCCTTCGTATTGGCGTCGCAGGTAAAAGTGCAGTGGATCTCGCACGTGACATGGTTGCCCACTTTGGTTCGCTCAATGGTCTTTTCCAGGCCAGCGTGGATCAATTTTCGGCACTGCATGGCCTGGGACCGGCCAAGTTTGCTCAACTGCAGGCAGTCATGGAGCTGGCAAAACGTGCTCTTGCAGAACAATTACAAAAAGGAATGACTTTGTCCTCCCCTCAAATGGTGAAACACTATTTGCAATTATTACTCGCCCATAAATGCTACGAATCATTCACCGTATTGTTCGTTGATGTTGGCAATCGACTGATTGCAACCGAAGAATTGTTCCGAGGCACGCTAACTCACGCCAGTGTCTATCCTCGCGAAGTCATCAAGGCAGCACTGCGTCACAATGCTGCTGCGCTGCTTCTGGCGCACAACCATCCCTCCGGAATAGCGGTACCCAGCCAGTCTGATCATGCCCTGACGCAAACACTCAAGAGCGCACTTGCGATGATCGACGTGAAGGTACTCGATCACTTCATCGTCGCCGGGAACGAGGTATATTCTTTCGCTGAACACGGCGCAGTATGAGAAGCATCGCGCTGTTTAGCGACACTCACCACATTGTTAAATTTAAAATTGACATAAGACACAATTGTTTTTCGCAAGTCGTTGAATAACCTCATTTATTTGGTTATACTCACTTTTTTTCCAATTTCGGAAACTATTAAGGAGTGAGATATGGCACGAGTTTGCCAAGTCACCGGGAAAAAGCCGATGGTCGGTAATAATGTTTCCCATGCAAATAACAAAACGAAACGCCGATTTTTGCCTAACCTGCAACGTCGTCGCATTTTCGTTGAGTCCGAGAACCGTTGGGTTTCCCTGCGGCTGTCCAACGCTGGTTTGCGTACCATCGACAAGCTCGGCATTGATGCCGTTCTGGTAGACATGCGCGCCCGCGGCGAAAAAGTCTAACTAGCAGAATAAAGGAACCATCATGGCTAAATCTGGCCGCGACAAAATCAAACTGGAATCGACTGCAGGCACGGGTCACTTCTACACGACTACAAAGAACAAGCGTACAACCCCGGAAAAAATGTCGATCATGAAATTCGATCCGAAAGTACGCAAGCACGTTGAATACAAAGAAACAAAGATCAAGTAATTGATCGCAGTTCGATCCATCGAACATCAAAGCCGGTCGCACTTGCGAGCGGCTTTTTTTTGCCTGTTATTGTTGTACTCACGGAAAACAAGTTGGATGAATGCAAAAAAAGGCCCCTTTAAAAGGACCTTTTTTTATTTTGCGCCGAGAATACCAGCCAAACCGGAAATCAGGCGTAACTGCGCAGCCGAAGCGAAAATTCCTGCAAAGCCCTGATGCCAGATGCTTCAGCACGTGTGCACCAATCCTGCAATTGCAGCAGCAACTGATCACGGCTGCTGTGCGAACGCTCCCAGATAGCACTCAGCTCGATACGCATCTCATGCATTGTCTGCAATGGCTTGCTGTGTAAAAAAAGCTCTCGCAACTGCTGTTGCTGGGGAGCCTCCAGCTTTGCTGGCTCACGATGCAACAATCGTTTCGACGACTTCAGAAATCCCGATTCCAGGTTCGCTTTGCCGCGCAGTTGCTCTTGCTCAGCATGCCAGGTCGACCGTAAAGACTTGGCATATTTCGACATCACGTCGTAGCGGTTCGAGATCACAGATTGCAATGTATCGAAATCAGCGACAAGCTTCATCCGGTCAAATTTCGGCTGAGGTGCAATTTTCTTGACCTTTGCCAACCCAACAATTTCCATCATCCGGATATACATCCAACCGATATCGAATTCGTACCACTTCGATGACAGCTTCGCAGAAGTGCCGAACGTGTGGTGGTTGTTATGGAGCTCTTCGCCACCGATCAGAATACCAATCGGGAAAATATTCCGTGATGCATCTGTACTGTCGTAGTTACGATAGCCCCAGTAATGGCCGATGCCGTTAATGATGCCTGCAGCAGTGATCGGAATCCAGATCATCTGGACCGCCCATACCGTCAACCCAAGCACACCGAACAGCATCACATTAACAATTAACATGAGGCCGACACCCTGCCAGCTGAACCGCGTGTAGAGATTCTTTTCAATCCAGTCATCCGGAGTACCGTGACCATACTTGTCGATGGTCTCCATGTTCTTGGATTCGGTGCGATACATTTCAGAACCGGTTAGCAGGACAGCCTTGATGCCACGCGTGACCGGGCTGTGTGGATCGTCGACGGTTTCGCATTTGGCGTGATGCTTGCGATGCACTGCGGCCCATTCCTTGGTGACCATACCCGTCGTTAACCACAACCAGAAACGGAAAAAATGGCTCGGGATGGCATGTAATTCCAACGCACGATGCGCCTGATGGCGGTGAAGGTAAATCGTGACGCCAGCAATCGTAATATGCGTAACGATCAGCGAATAAATGACGACTTGCCAGACACTCGCACCGGTCAAGCCATTAGACAGGAAGTCGAGAACTGCGTTAAAGACAGTGTTCAAAATAGCACTACTCCACGGTTAGAAAATTTTTGCTGATTGCGCTGGGCCAGCGCATCTGCTTGTAGTAATTTGGATGTGAATTGTACCCGCTTTACTCGGTGTCACCCGAAGTTGACGGAGCAAGATCTTTCGCTATCGGCGGCACTCCGACTACCGGCATCGGCTCATTGAGTATGCGAATCTCTCGCTGGCTATACGGGATACGGATGTTATTGGATTTCAGCACTTTCCAGACCGCCAAATTGACTTCGGATGTGACGCCGAAGGTACCATTTTCGGGATCAACAATCATGAACCCAAGTTCAATCTCCAATCCATCTGGACCAAAGAATCGCAGCACCGCGCTCGGCGGCGATTCTTTCGAGACCCGGGGCACGGTCGCAGCGGCGGCGTCTAGCATCGGCAACAGTTTCTCGATATCGGTATCGTAGGTGACGGTCACCTTGGTGCTCAAGCGCAACAAGCGGTCCGACAATGAAAAGTTTTGCATCGGCCCGGATACAAACAACTCGTTAGGAATCACTGATTCAACACCATCAAGTCCGCGCAATACCGTGTAACGCGTATTGATCCGGGTAACCTGACCGTAATACTTATCGACTGTAACCATATCGCCGATCGCCATGCTGCGCTCAAGCAATATGACAAATCCCGATATGTAACTCCCGACAATTTTTTGCAAACCCAGCCCAATTCCTACACCGAGCGCACCACCAAAAACCGACAGGACAGTCAGATCGATTCCGACCAGAGAAAGACTGACCAACACGGCGATCAAGATCAGGACAGCGCGCGCCATACGCGCCATCACCGCCCGGATCGAAGAATGCACCGAGTCGAGTCGCATCAAGCGCTGCTCAAGTGCTGCCCCGGCCCATAATGCGACCATTAAGGTTCCCATCACAGAGGCGACTGCCTGCAGGATCGTCAATAGCGATACTTTGTAGCGACCTAACGGCAGCACCGTTTTTTCCAGCAGATCGATCAGATCGGGCCACAAACCGGTAATGTAGAGCGCGAAGCCGATCCAGACGCAGGCAGCAACCAACTTCTCGATCGACACGACACTGGCACTGACCTGTCGGCCACGAGAAAAGGCGCGACGCAACACATAGAAACTCAGTCGCACAAGAACGAACGACGCCAATAGCGGAATGGCGACACGCAATATATTGATGTGCTGAGTTTGAGCCAGGATAGGACGCGCCAACAAGACCAGACAAAGGCTAATCGTTGGTGCCAGCACGCGAGAAAAGCTTTCCAGCCCGATCCGCAATATCCCGTCATCTTGCGATCGGCGAAGGAAAGCAGAACGGATCAGACGTGCCAGCGACCATCCGAGCAACAAGCAACCGGCGATGGCACCCATTTGCCAGAGCACGCCAGGCTCTCGCAAATCGGACCATAGGTCACTTAACAAATCGAAAACAAAATTAAATGGCATGGGCAGTGCGCTCGCGCGCCTCCGGTCAGACTGTTTTTATACGCTCGAATACCGCAGCAAAAAAACCATCGGTCTGGTGCTGGCTCGGTGTCAGCTTCAGATAGTCCTGCATTTCCAGTTCCACTCGTTGTTCGGCCAGCACACTTTTCATGGGTACCAGAACGAAATCGGCGTGCGCAGCCAGGAATGCAGTAACGATAGCTTCGTTTTCTTCATCCAGCAAACTGCACGTAGCGTACACCAGCCGACCGCCCGTCTTGACCATGCGGGCTGCGCCAGCAAGGATCGATATTTGCTTGACATTGAGTTCGGCGACACCGACCAGTGTCTGACGCCATTTGACATCCGGATTGCGACGTAGCGTACCGAGTCCGCTACAAGGTGCATCGACAAGGACGCGATCAATCTTGCCAGCAAGTCGCTTGATCTTGGCATCATTTTCATGAGCAATCAGGACCGGATGCACATTGGACAAGCCGCTACGGGCCAGTCGTGGCTTGAGCTTGGCCAGACGCTTCTCGGAAATATCGAATGCATACAAGCGACCGGTATTACGCATCGCGGCACCCAGAGCGAGCGTTTTTCCACCGGCACCAGCACAAAAGTCGACAACCATCTCACCACGCTTGGCACCGACGATTTGTGCCAGCAGTTGGCTACCTTCATCCTGCACTTCGATCAGACCATCCCTGAATAACGGCAAATTCTGCAAGGCAGGTTTTTTCAGCACGCGCAGGCCGACGGGCGAAAACGGCGTGACTTCCGCGAGAATTGGGGCCTCTGCAAGTGCCGTCATGACTTCTTCGCGCGATGCCTTGATCACGTTGACGCGCAAGTCCAGCGGAGCTGGTTCGTTGAGTGCTGCCGCCAGCGCCAGCGCACCCTCCTCGCCTTCACGCGCCACCAGTTTATCGAACAGCCATTGCGGCAAGTTTGAACGCATCAAGGGAGGCAATAGCGTTCTGTCGATTTGCATCGTGTGCTCAAGCCAGGCGGTCTCCTCCTCACTCAATCCACCCAGCGAGTCGGCACCCACTGCACCGGCCAGACCTAGCAAGGTCATGCGTCGCATCGTCGGACCATTGCCGGATTCGGAAAAACTGGTGTAGACCGATTTGTTACGCAAGACGCCGTAGATACCTTCGGCGATGGCACCACGCTCGCGCGAGCCGAGCTTCGGATGTTCACGAAAAAAACGCGATAGTGTGCCGTCGGCCGGGCCAGTAAAGCGCAGGATATCGCGCAGGATTTCTTCGGTGCTGGTAACAATTGCGGGAGGCAATCTCATGGAATTTCTCTCAAAAATTAGGCGGTGCCAGTTAATTCGGTCGCCAGCAGAACCTGGCCATCGCGCAGACTCAAGCGTCCGTCGACAAACCAGCGTACGACTTGCGGATAAAGCAGATGTTCTTTTTCCAGCACGCGTTCGGACAGCGACTGTTCGGTATCGTCTTGCTGCACATCGACCATGGCCTGCGCGATGATCGGACCATGATCCAGGTCGGCGGTGACGAAGTGAACTGTCGCACCGTGCACTTTCACCCCCGCCGCCAGTGCCTGACGGTGGGTTGCCAGTCCGGGAAAACTCGGCAACAAGGAGGGATGGATATTGATCATCCTTCCCTGATAGTGATCGACAAACGAGGGAGTAAGAATGCGCATGAAGCCCGCCAGCACAACCAGGTCCGGTGCATGGAGATCAATCGCGGCTAACAGCGCCGCATCGAAACTCTCGCGTGACGAATAGTCCTTGCTTGGAATGACGACCACGGGAATCTGCAAACTTGCCGCATAGACCAATCCGTCCGCATCAGCACGACTACTGATTACTGCCGCGATTCGGCATGGCCATTGTTCCTTCTGCGCGGCATTGACTATGGCCTGCATGTTACTGCCACGGCCGGAAATCAGGATCACGATATTTCTCATGGCGCGCATTGTACCGTAAGGACCCGGCATTCAAGACTGCTTGCAGGGCCAATCCGGAAGTGGGTCGAGGGCTGGTCGGGACAGGCTGTGAAATCTATTGAAACGAATAAAAAACCCGGAAAGATACTTTCTTCTCAGCCCAGAAATCCGCCGCATCACGAAACACATCGAGCAGCGTTTCCCTTGCTTCCTTGTCGAATTTCGGTGTGTTGGGTAATTGTTCAAGGACGACGAGGAAACCTGGCTGCGGGCCAGCCTTGTACGTCAGATCTGTCAGGCAGTCCGCCAGGGCATCAAAATTCTTTCCGAAGTGCCGCGGAAAATAAAATGACTCGGCAATACATATCAGCACTTGCTGCTTGGTGATCGCATCAGCGCAGTGTGCGTAGAGAAAATGCTGTCCAAGGCGCGCAGCTTCTTCCTGCAATTCGACCACCCGGAACGCACGGATGGACTGCACCGCATTTGGCGGCACGGTTTTAAGCAAACTCATTTCTCCCTCAATTCGAATAATCATTGTGTGGTGCGTAGTTACTGCTCTTCTTTGATACGTCGGAACGACGTGTAATGGTCGGCAGTATAAAAGTAGTCAGCGCCTTGCGGAGGTTGACCGCCAACGACAATCCGGCGAGCACCGCGGTCGCGCGCACCGGGTGTTGGTACTGTGTATTCATGGTAGTACCCGCGTTTTTTCCGTGGCAGTTGTTGTTCATAGTTGCCAAAGACAGAACCGTCTTTTGTATGGGGGAATGGTCCGCCGCGCTTGATCAGCACGAGCGTCGTTCGGGCTTCAGGTGGCAGCGCACTTGCAGCGATGCTCTCCTGCTCCGGCGTTTGCCGGGCCATGACACCCGACGCAAGAATCGCCATGACGCAACCGAGCAGCATTTGTCTTGGCGTCTTGAAGGACACGGTACTTTCCTTGAGGTTGGTATGGCGTCGCGCATGGAAATCTGCGCGCAATCCGACAGGGTAACGTGTTGTGTTGTTCGAATCAACCCGAATCACCACTTGTCGGACGGAGACCACCAGCGCAACGTCGGAAAAACACCCGGACACGTTGCATTACCAACGAAGGCATTGCCCAGAACAGTTTGTTTCAAAAAACGGCAAGACAGGTTCGAGGGGGCTGAAGTTAAATTGAGCGATCAACACTGAAGGAGAATTCTGATGAACAAATCCGTTAGCCGGTTACTGGTCGGGCTCGGCATCACCCTTACTCTGCTGGGCGCAAGCGCCGTTGCAAGAGCGAATGACCGCTCAAGCATCAACTGGTCGGTGAGCGTAGGGGCACCGTACACTTATGCTCCCGCCCCCGTCTATGTCCTGTCTCTTATACACATCTGACGCTGCCGACGAGCGAT